>NZ_CBFFRK010000179.1:0-6321 GCF_965644245.1 Erwinia sp. V71 | reverse complement strand
GCAGGATAGCTTATCGGTAGCTAACCGTCCCTCCATCCACATGACCAAGCGTTGCACTTATTATCTGAATTCGCGTTCAACGTGATCCCAATGCTTGACCTGATGTATTTTGCGAAGCGCAATGGCTTCAAGTATAGCGATAAGGACATAGAGCAACTCTTGTATCCCTGGGGAGTAGAAAATCCTCGTGACTATGTCCAAATCCGGGAAACCGACAGGCCGATGGCTGAAAGAGCACTACTGGATGAATTTGATAACCTGTTTACGGCATTCATGTATAAAAAAACAGGACATACACACAAAACTATCAACGAAATCCTGCATGATATAGCTGTGCAACAGGCAGCAGCCAGAGGCGATTCTCCTACCACTATTGATTAAAAAAATCAAGGGATCGGCCAAAAAAACCATCCCTTGTAAACACACTAATCCCCCCTTCCACGGAAAATCGTTTTTGTCCCGTCACAATTTTTAAACACTTCAAAACCGTATACTTCTCCTCATCGACACAGCACAGGAGAAAATAATAATGAACAAAAACTGCACAACATTAATTCGCTTGCCAGAAGTAATAAAAAGAACAGGCGTCAGCAGGACAACGATTTACCGGTTGATAAATAAAAAAGCGTTTCCACTTCCAGTAAAAATAAGTGAAAAGGCAATCGCCTTTGTTGAAAGTGAAGTAAATGACTGGATTGAAAACCTGATTAATTCTTCACGCAATAAAACAGCATAATTTAAATTAACATAAAAATAAAAGAGGTATCTATGAGTGCATTAATTAAAAAAGCAACAAGAGAAATGGATAAACTGGACTGGGGTTATTTGGATATACTAGCAGAGTACTTATACACTCCGCACTGGATTGTCGATTTCGACGATAAAAAGAGCAAGTTTTACAATATAATCATAATCTATCGTGATCTTGATCGCTTTGGTCAGGAATCACTGAAAAGCTATCTGGCGTATAGAAAAAATAAAATCATTTCAGAACGTTAATAATATAACAGCAGATTTTAAAAATGGTGAGTAAACGCCATATGGTTGGCGTTTGTCTGAAATAAATAATGGGAGAGATAAAGATGAAAACATTTTATATAAGAAGCTTGTGTTTTAAAATTGAAGTAAATGTTTTAGATGAGTTTTATGAAGAGGAACTAAGACGTGCAGTAAAACGAGGTTTGGATAAATGGATTACGGATACAGGGATCTGGGAACGGACAAACAAACAGAAAAAAGCGTCTGACAAAATAGCTTTGCAGGATTATTTAAATAAATATGCGATCAAGGAATCGCATGTTAACGCAGTAGAGGTTAAAGTAAAGATCGTGTGGGATATGCCGTGGGCTAGGCAATAATGTGGAACACTCCGAGATGGGCTTTCTCATCGTTTTTTATACCAAAAAGAGCTACTGGGTAGTGGCTATGGCTGAACTGCGTGCTGAGTTTTACGCGGAGAACGGGGAAGAAGATGCACATCAGGTGAAAATTAAGAAAATGTTTTGTCAGATGGAAAGGGAGCGAATTTGTTGCTTGATTACTGAATAGCGGGGTAGTATCTGGGGTAGGTTTGTTGTGTGTCAAAAGTGCCCATTCGTTTGAATTTCACATATAAGGCAATGTTCGTTTTAAAAAAGTAATATAACAATCGCCAGACTCTATTTACAACGGTGGGCTGTCGTGCTCAAAAAAGACTTAGTAGCTTAAACCATGCGAGGAAGTGTCAGATGAATGAAATTGATATTTTAAAAAAACTAGCATCTAATCTTACTGAAAGAAAGAGTGTTGCAGCACTAAGCAACTATGAAGTTCTATGTAACAACATTTCCTTCTTACATGATTTGCTGGAGAAGGGCATAAGATATCTAAGGCATATTGTTTCAGAGTTTAAGTGCACTTTAAATAACAATGACTCTCTATGTACTGAGTATCAGATCGGCAACGATCTTAATCCTTTCATATCTCTTGTGCCAAGCTTGCTTTCCAATGATTTGCAAGCTATTCATAAGCTATCTTTACATACAGAACCAGACAACCGTGTTGATATAGATGTAAATAATGTTGGTCTGCTGCATAGAGGATTTGTTGAATATAATAATTTAGTTACAGCGACGAGGCAGTTGATTGATAGCCTGGTCACTGATGCCTATCAAATCCAGCTCCTAGAACCAAAGGAATTTAATTATCATACACTTTTGTCTCTAAATAGCTTCGAACGATATGCAACTAAATCGATTCGACAAGGGCTATTCAATGAGGATGTTGAAGATGCCTTAACTGAGTTTAGAAAATTAAATTTTCATGAATGGAAAAACTCTTCAATAACGAAATGCCAGCATGTAAACTTTTCCAATAAAGTGGACTTTTTGTTTTCTGAGTTAAGCCTCAATAATCCTGAACATGATGATTTTAAAAATGAGGTGAAAAATTTATTTAAATTTTCATCTGAGTTCACGCATATCGGATATATATCTACCTTCTTTACATCACAATCAGGTTCACAACCAATTTTTGGTGGTGATAAAGGTCCATATCTACCGAGTACGGAAAATTTTAGCGAACTAAAATATCAAATAATAGAGTCATGTATCAACTTCATATTCAAAGTGTATGCTCCGAGCATAAAAGCATGTGTTAACAAAATGCTTTCACATGATGATTCTGAACCATTAATAGCTCATTTAGATAAACTCATATCTATGCTCGAACATGGTATCAAGAC
This sequence comes from Erwinia sp. V71, assembly GCF_965644245.1. Taxonomy (NCBI): domain Bacteria; kingdom Pseudomonadati; phylum Pseudomonadota; class Gammaproteobacteria; order Enterobacterales; family Erwiniaceae; genus Erwinia; species Erwinia sp. V71. The sequence goes on along the minus strand of NZ_CBFFRK010000179.1, from coordinate 3,599 downwards.
AAGAAATAATAATTACTATTTCTTTGTTTGTTCATCATTGATAGGTTCAAAAAACGCGATAGAGCTTCCATGCCTTTGTGGCCATGTTAATTACTGGAATCCACCACATGATAATAGTGACCTGTTTTGTATGGGCTGTGGAAGCTCATACAATATAATGGGAATAGATGGCGATCCTGGTTATATAATTACAAGCAAGGGACCGATAAAAGTTATTGGCTCAACAGTTCCTGACTTCCAAGATTTACCTTTAGAAAAACAGCAAGAGATTTTGCAGAAAGTAGCTGAATGTATTAGAGATTCTAACAGTAACTAATAGCATAAGGCATGCGGATATTTTTTCGTTTCGTCGCGCTCAAAACATAAAAATACTTCGCAGCCTAGAATGTTAACATCCCTTGTTCGCTCAAAGCGGTCAACTTTAACACTCGGAATGAATGTAGCATAACCGCTTTGTAGTTTGTTATTGGCTGACTATACTTAGAATCTGCCTATTATCAAAAAGCTCAACCAGAAGCGCTGGAAGCGGTTCTGGTTGCCACTGACTGGACTGAAAAAGCTCCTCTGGCTGGACTTTCTCCATAAGATCGTCTCGCACAATTGGTAAGACAGTGCTAAGGATCTGATCTTTATATGACAGTAGTTTTTCTTTGTCTAAAAAGTGAAACTGACGACCGGAGAAAATCATTCTCAAGTAGTTTAGATAATTATTCTGGAACTGGTCATGGCTGATGCCATTAACAGAGTAATAACGAATCAGTGATTCTGTTATGACGCTAGCTATACCATCCTCGTCGTTATGGATATTCAGTATTGCGTTTATTTCTTTATTTAGCATTATGATTTTCCTTATAGTTATGCAGAAGGTAACTGAAAGTCTGATAAATCCCAGCCTTCCATATAAAACACGTTATTTTCTTCGTTGCCTTTATCCTTTGGTATTTCTGGAGGAGGGTTTAAAACAGGTGTGGTTGATTCAGCCTGATCCTGAGAAGAAAGATTATCTTTTTCTGACTGGCTCTCATTAATATCGTTCTCTGAGTGGTAAGAGTAAACATTCTGGAACACAGGATTGTCGTCAACATTGAATACTTGTGCTTTCTGAACGTTAGGGCGCTGTTTTTCGTTAATTGTGTGATACTGGCCTTTGAGAAAAATATTTGAGTTCATGAAAAGATCTCCGTCTTTGTCAATGATAATCGCTTTGCTTTTGAGTTTTTTGAAAATAATAGACATGTTAGATTTCTTGATATTTAGTTCTTTGCATAGCTTTGCCTGTGAAACGTGAAAGCAGTTACCAAACTCCATTTTATTAAGGATCTTAGCTATTACTTTTAGCTCGTTGCTGGATATATCCATATTAGCGAGTTGCTCGAAGTTTTTAGTAAACATATGAACATAGTCAGTGCCCTTTGCAATAGATCTTATGCCTTCTCTTCTGGCTATATAGCGCATTTCGTTTTTATGGTTTTTGTTATGGTGTTGGTATATTTTAAGCGCTTGTGTATCAGAGAAGTGGTTTTTATCAATGTAGTCCTGTAACTGCTCCGGTGTCATTCGCTCAATTATTTTAAAGTTTATATTCTGCATGTTTTTATCCTTTATTATTATATTTATTTTGTTATTAATACATTAAACACTATTGTCAATAAAAAAGTCAAAAATAAATGGAAAAAGTTTGATAGCAGTGGACACTCGTCCAAAGCAAAAGTTAATAACGCAACGTTATTAAAGTTATGTCTAAGCATAACTATGGTTATCTTTAAACATAACCGAAGTTATGTAATTTCATAACCCAAGTTATGCTTAAACATAACCTTTTTTCTTTAACTCTATGAATATATTAATAAATATGCCAGGTAATATATTTAATAATATTAATAAAGTAAAAGGGATTACTACCATGTGAGATTTTAAATCTCACCAATGGGTTTCGACTGGAAAATGTTTACTAAAACTGGACGTCCCGCCAGTTTTTATTAATAAAAAACGTTTTTCTTAATTGTGTTATTAAACCCTGCACAACTTTCAGGTTGTGCCATTGCGGTTCATGGTAAATCAAGATCTTCTTCTTTAACTCAGTAACAAACCCTATAACAGGGCATTTGCTTCTTTGCCTTTTAGGGGCAACCAGCAATGCCTGTATGGGCTGATAGTGATAGTGGTAACGTTTTTCATAGCTACATGCTCGCTTGCTCGCATTACGCAAAACTTAAAAACCTTGGATAAATGGCTTGTCTTGATTGAGCTAACGCGCTCAATCGCTAAAACCCTGGCTCTCGCCCTTTTGATTTAAATTGTGAGAACGTTTTTCTTCACATGATGCAGTGTTTTACTTCATTTTTATAGCCAGAAATGAAGACAAATCTTCACGCGATGAAGAAAATGGTTTTAACAGAAAATCTATGCTATTTAAGTCATCAGTGCGCGTGAGCGCATAGCGATTGAGCGAACAGCGAAATCAAGACAGCTTCCTTTATCAAAGGGTTTTGATTTTAAAGCAGCATATGAGCAAGCGAATGTGCTGCATAGAAAAACTAATTAAATAACAAACCATCAGTCCCTGGCCTGCTGGTTGCCATCAAAGGCAAAGAAGCAGAGGCCAAAGGTTTTGTATTCTGATTATAAAAGAAAGAAGAAGCAAGAAATATGAACCCCAATGACACGGCAAAACAGCCGTGTAGGGTTACTTATAATAAAATAAAATCGTCAGATGTTTTTATCTCGTAAAAACAATGAAGAACATCTCTCGCTTCGCTCTATATGAATAATGAAGAAGAAAACTGCCCTCAGACCGCTTTAAATAAGGATCGTTACTGTCAGATCCTGCATATTGAACTGTCAGGATCGGTAATGTAAGCTGTCATTATTTTACTTTTTTCTGATAGTTTAAAAATAAACTGTCAAGAATACTATTCGCATTGGAACTTTAAGTATCGACAAATAAAACTTGAAATGGCAAAAATAAATTTGATTTTGACACTTGACATATTTTATTCTGATGCTAGCACGTAACTTATCAATCAAATAAAAATAATAAAGGAGATAAATATGGAAGACTGTGATAACAATATTGCCAAAGGTAACGAGACATTGAGTTTAAGAAAATCAAGGCGAGGATTACCACGATATACAAAGAATCCTTTCTTACAAACAACAAGTAATAATACAAAAAGTGGATCTCGCAGGATTACAACAGGAAGAGATCGTTTGTTGGTTATTAATGAAGATACAGGAGAACAGTTAGCAGGTGCTGGTTTTTTTCAGTGGCAGGAGGTTGATAAAACACAGTTTTTAAAACTCTATATAAACGGAGTAAAAGCGTTAACAGAACTCACGGGTGCGGGAACAAAGGTTTTTGAAATTCTATACAGAGCAGTACAGGATTTTAAGGACACAGACAGAGTTTTTCTTGCGTATGAGCTTATAGATCAAGAAATAGTGAAGATCTCGGAGTCAACATACTATCGAGGCATGAAAGAACTTGCTAACAAAGGTTTTATTGCTGAAACGACAGTACAGAAGGCGGATTCAACTCCGAAGTGCAACGCTAAGCCGCCAATCTTAGCTCTGCAAACACCACAGACGGTTGCCTGAAT
>NZ_CBFFRK010000178.1:0-6463 GCF_965644245.1 Erwinia sp. V71 | reverse complement strand
CAAGAGCGGGCATCGTGAAAAGTCTATGTCAAAGAAAGGGTTATGTTCTCATAACTGACGATTAAATCGCACCTTCCTTAATGAACTGGAAAAATTTTACACTCAGTTTTACTGGTTTCCTGCTTTGTCTTTTTTTTATATTTTATTACTCGTTTTTCAAAGAAGAGTATTACATTGATGGCGATGAAATTAAAAATGTCTGTGATGCCTGGCGGGTGTTTGTCGTTGATGATATTCGTGATGTGACAGCCCCTCTTACTCTGGCGATGATCGCACCTTTTATTGTGATGAGTGTCAGGAAAAAATCACGCAGCAGGTTTCTGTGGCTGATGACGATGGTGTTATTGCTTAGCTGGTGGTGGCGATTCTTCGGCAGACTCTGGTTCTGCCTGTAGCGGATACCGCCTCCCCTTAGCATCAGGGGAGGCGTCAGACGATCACGATGTCTTCAGTCCCACGGCCGGAATATTGCGTCCGTAGTAGATTTCACGCATCTCTTTCCACAGCAGGTCAGTAATGCGTTTGTGCTCCTGCGGGCTGAGATCTTCCGGTCGGGTGTTGAACAGATAGTGTTTTAAATCGAACTCTTTCAGCAACATCTTGGTGTGGAAGATGTTCTCCTGGTAGACGTTAACATCAACCATGTCATACATCGCCTTCATATCCTCGGACATAAAGTTCTGAATCGAGTTGATTGCGTGGTCGATAAAGTGCTTTTCGCCTTTAACGTCACGGGTAAAGCCGCGCACGCGATAGTCGATGGTCACGATGTCAGATTCCAGCTGATGAATCAGATAATTCAGCGCTTTTAGCGGAGAAATTACGCCGCAAGTGGAAACTTCGATATCGGCCCGGAAAGTACAGAGTCCGCCTTCCGGGTGACTTTCCGGATAGGTGTGGACGCAGATATGGCTCTTATCCAGGTGTGCAACCACCGAACCCGGCAGTGGTCCCGGATGTTCCGAAGTGTCGATATCACGCGGATCAACAGGTTCTTCGCTCACCAGAATGGTGACGCTGGCCCCTTGTGGTTCATAATCCTGACGCGCGATATTCAGGATATTCGCGCCAATAATCGAGCAGGTTTCGCTCAGGATTTCAGTCAACCGATTGGCGTTATATTGCTCATCAATATAGGCAATGTATCCGTCGCGCTCAGCAGCGGTACTCGCATAGCAAATATCATAGATACAAAAACTCAGGCTTTTCGTCAGGTTATTGAAGCCATGTAGTTTCAGCTTTTGCAATTTTGATCACCCCCATTATAAATGCCCGATCAGCTCGCGTCTGACAGTGCATTCAGCAGATATTGCGGCAGGGCAAAGCTGCCCGTGTGGATTGCCGGTGTGTAGTAACGGCAGGTCAGACCCGCTGCAGCAAAACGTGTCTGCAGCGTTGCGCTATCGAGCTGGCGCAAAGCAGGATTGTTGCTGGCCCAGGCAAAGGTCATGATGCCGCCGTAGTAGGTCGGAATCGCGGCCTGGTAGAAGCTGACGTCGTTAAAATAGTGGCTCAGCTTGCGGTGACTGTGCACGGCTTCATCCTGCTGCAGGAAGCAGACGCCATTCTGTGCCACAAAAATGCCGTTTTCATTCAGAATTCGGTGGCAACCGCTGTAGAATTCTGAGGTAAACAGGCTTTCGCCAGGGCCTATCGGATCGGTACAGTCGGAAATAATGACGTCGAAGGTCTCTGTGGTTTCGTTGACAAACTTCACACCGTCATCGATCACCAGCTTAAAACGTTTGTCGTCATAAGCGCCCGCGCTGTGGTTTGGCAGGTATTGCTTGCAGAACTCCACCACGCCAGCGTCAATTTCCACCATGGTGATCTGTTCGATCTCTTTATGACGGCTGACTTCACGCAACATCGCGCCATCGCCACCGCCGATGATCAGCACCTTTTTCGCCGCGCCGTGCGCCAGCAAAGGGACATGTGTCATCATTTCATGGTAGATAAATTCATCACGCTCGGTGGTTTGTACCACGCCGTCCAGCGCCATAACGCGACCCAGCGCCGCATTTTCGAAGATGATCAGATCCTGATGTTCGGTTTTTTCCCGGTACAGCAGCTTGTCGGCCGAGAAGTATTGTCCGAAACCGGCATGAAGGGTTTCATACCATATTTCATTTGGGGCCATGGTGGGTCTCCTCAGAATAGCCATGAAAAATGGGCGGCACATCATAGCTAACTCTGACCGTGGTTGCACGGTCAAGTTTTCAGCAGAGGAGCGGGGGAAAGGGGATTATTTTACGTAAGCCAGCAGGCTCAGGGAGTCACGCGCCAAAGATTTACATTTCTTGTCATTCGCAATCGCGATGCCGCTCAGATCGCGATAGCTGTCTTCCCCCAGCGCTTTCATATTAAAACTGTTGTAATTGCTTAAATCCCAACGGTTTTGCCGGGCAAAAAACATTAATGCGTTGCGAATCTGCGCATCCGGCAGGTCCTGATAACCACAGTCATTTTTCAGGTAAACGAACACCGCAGTCAGATCGGCCAGATCTTCCGCTTCGGACTCACTCAGCGCAAAACTGGCGCTGGAAAAGCCCAGTAATCCGGTCAACAGCAGCGCCTTGATGCTTTTCTTCATAACTCATCTCATACGGTTGCAATAACCTGACGTTAGCACACTCAGCGCCACTATTCCGACAATTTTGCCCGTTAAAATGGCTTAAACAGTGAATTTCATCGGTTTATCGCGTTATGGTGAATTTAACTGAACTTGACCTTACCGTAAGGGCAGGGTTTAGAGTCTGTCCATCAGACTATTTTAGCGGGCCGTTTACCCTGCATTTTGACTGGAAGGAATACGAGCATGTTACGTCGTGATTTTCTCAAGCTGAGCGCCATTCTGAGCGCTGCAGGCGCATTGCCATTATGGAGTCGTTCACTGATGGCGGCGAGCCGCCCGGCGCTGCCGATCCCTGAACTGCTGAGTGCCGACCCATACGGGGAAATTACCCTGAGTGCGCAAACGGGTTTCTCATTATGGAATGGCAAAAAGGTGCCGAGCTGGGGTTATAACGGCAGCCTGCTGGGACCGGCACTGCAGCTGGAACGCGGCAAGCCTATCACCGTGAATATTGATAACAAACTGCCACAGGCGACCACGCTGCACTGGCACGGACTGGAAATTCCTGGCGCTGTTGATGGCGGGCCGCAGGGCGTGATTGCGCCGGGTCAGCGCCGTACCGTGAGCTTTATTCCCGATCAACCCGCCGCAACCTGCTGGTTTCACCCGCATCAGCATGGCGCGACAGGTTACCAGGTCGCACAGGGGCTGGCGGGACTGGTGATCCTGCAGGACACCGAAAGCGAACAGCTGATGCTGCCGAAACAGTGGGGCGTTGATGATATTCCACTGATTTTGCAGGACAAACAGTTAAGCGCGGATGGCAGTAAGATTGACTATCAGCTGGATGTGCTCAGTGCTGCGGTTGGCTGGTTTGGCAATCTGATGTTAACCAATGGCGTGCAGTATCCACAGCATGCCGCGCCACGCGGCTGGCTGCGTCTGCGCCTGCTGAATGGCTGTAATGCCCGTTCGTTGCGTATCGCCGCCAGCGATCAGCGTCCGCTGTATGTGATTGCCAGTGATGGTGGCCTGCTGGCCGAACCGGTACAGGTGAGTGAGCTGTCATTGCTGCCGGGCGAGCGCTTCGAAGTGCTGGTGGATACCAGAGAGGGTAAAGCATTTGACCTGCTGACCCTGCCGGTACAGCAGATGGGTATGACGCTGACGCCTTTCGACCTGCCGGTGCCGCTGGTGAATATCCTGCCGCTGGCGATTCAGGCCAGCGGTCAGCTGCCGGATAAGCTGGTGGATGTACCGGCGTTGCCAGCCACTGACGGTATTACCAATCGCTGGCTGCAACTGATGATGGACCCGCAGCTGGATAGCCAGGGGATGCAGGCGCTGATGCGCAAACATGGTAATAAAGCGATGGCCGGGATGGCGATGGATGGCCATGGCGCGATGGATATGGGCAATGACAAGTCGATGGATCACAGTGCTCATGGTCAGCAGACGGCGGCGTATGATTTCCATAATGGAAATAAAATCAACGGTGTGCCGTTCGATATGAATAAACCAATGTTTGCCGCGAAACTGGATGCCTGGGAGAAGTGGACCATCTCCGGCGAGGGTGACGCGATGCTGCATCCGTTCCATATTCATGGCGCGCAGTTCCGTATTCTGACGGAAAATGGCAAGTCAGTAGCAGCACACCGCAGCGGCTGGAAAGATATCGTGCGGGTGGAAGGCTGGCGCAGTGAAGTGCTGGTGCGTTTCCGTTATGTGGCAGATGCACAGAACGCCTATATGGCGCACTGCCATCTGCTGGAGCATGAAGATACCGGCATGATGCTGGGCTTTACGGTTGGCTGATTGCAGGCCTTCCCGCTAATGGGAAGGTCTGCTGCAAGGTTAATGCGTGCCCGCCGCCTGATGAATCACCGCCAGCACCTGATGCAATCGGGCGACATCCAGCTGACCTGGCGCGGAGGCTTCGCCAATCATGCCGAAGGTTAAATCGGAGGCAAACACTTCCCCGGAGAGACGCGAGATGGCACCTGTACCACCCATTGCCATCGTCAGCAGCGGTTTGCGCGAGTATTTCTCACGAATATGTTCTGAGGCGTTAAGCAGGGTCAGCACATCCTCTGGCGAATGCGGCATCACGGCGATTTTCAGGATATCCGCGCCCAGCGCATCCTGCTGACGCAGGCGGGAAACAATGTCGCGGCTGGAGGGCGTTTTCTGGAAATCGTGGCTGGACATAATCACTTTAATCCCTGCCTGATGCGCGGCTGCCACCAGCTGATGCACCACATCTGCATTGCGGAACATTTCGACATCCAGCAAATCAATAAAGTGATCCTTAATCAGCGCCAGATAAAGTTTGCCGTAATCGGCGTCGCTGATCGCTTTCGCGCCACCTTCCGCTTTGGTGCGGAAGGTAAGAATCAGCGGCTTGCCCTGTGCGGCCTGTGCGACTTTTTGTCCCAGCGCGCTGATGGCGGCTGGATCGGTAGCAAAATCGAGATAGTCGATGCGATATTCAATCAGATCGGCATCCGCATTATGACCAATCACAGCGGCCTGCTGCAGTACGGCATCGGCGGTGTTGCCGGTGGTCGGCACAATAATTTTCGGCATCCCCGCGCCAATCACCGTGTCGCGGATGGTGATCGGCTGCGCATGACGCATGGTGACTGCCGCCGCCGGTGCGCTGGTGGCAGCCTGCACCAGTAATGGGCTGGACAATAACAGAGTGGCGGTTAACACCAGATTCACTGTTTTCATTCTCGTTTCCTGTTCCTTAACGTTATAACAAACGACGCCAGCCGTTTCCTGCTGGCGTGCAGGTGCTGCCCGACGGCGGCAGGGCCGCGGGCGCGATAACGGCATTACTGTGCCATCACGGGCTGACTGAGTGGTGAGGTCGCGCCATCGTTATTGGTGGCGGTGGCTGTGATATTGGCAACGGTCAGACCGGCAGGCAGTGCCTGTTGATAGTGGAACCGGGCTTTCCCGCTGGCGTTAAGTGGCACCAGCTGATAGCCAAGAAAGTGTTCGGCTTCATGCTGGCTGGCGTGGCTGTTAGCGAAAAATTCAATGCGATACAGCGTATTGGCGACACCATCGACCGCGCCATCGACGTTCAGTTGCGTGTGCTGTACGCTGGCGTGACTGAGCAGTGGTGCATGCTGCCCTTCGTTTGGCGTCGGTTCACAGCCCGCGCTCTGCCCATCGAGATCGCAGATTTTTTCCAGTTTGCTGGTGTCATTGCTGATGCCGCCACCGCGGTTGCCGATAAAGTCGGCGTGTTCCAGGCCGGGCACATCAAACACAACGGCTCCGGCCTGTTCTGGCAGGCAGCTGCCGCCAGCGAAGCAGCGCTTAATATCTTTGCCGTTATCGATCATGATGTTTTCGCTGATACGGTTATTCGATGGTCCGGTGATGCGGTTAATACCAAAGCTGCCATTTTCACCGGCTTCTCCCTGCGGGCGCACTGACACCGCCACGCGATTGCCGATCATGGTATTACCATCGACGATATTGCCGCTGCCGCTGCCGCTGCCGCTGCCGCTGCCGCTGCCGCTGCCGCTGCCGCTGCCGCTGCCGCTGCCGCTGCCGCTACCGCTACCGCTTAGCGTGACGGCGGAAGAGAGGTTGGTAAAGGTGTTGGCGGCAATATAGTTACGATTACCCCAGTTCAGCTGCACACCATCAGAATAGTTTTCAAAATGGTTGCGAATAATTTCGTTATCATTGCCCCATAATATTTCCAGGCCCTGAGAAGGTTCTTTATTATTTACGCTGTCGGTGGTAATAAAATTATCCGCAATCAGGTTGAACGATGCACCACGGGTGGCTTCCAGGCGGATTCAAGTTCGAAGTGCAACGCTAAGCCGCCTGTCTTAACTCTGCAAAGACCACTGAAGGCTGCCGGAA
>NZ_CBFFRK010000177.1:0-6667 GCF_965644245.1 Erwinia sp. V71 | reverse complement strand
GCGGGCATCGTGAAAAGTCTATGTCAAAGAAAGGGTTATGTTCTCATAATTGACGATTAAATCGCACCTTCCTTAATATTCGGGACGCACAGATGTTGCATACAAAATATTACAAAAGGTAACGCTGTGGATATGACGGGATAAGCGTGCACTTTATAGCGCTAATTGCGCAATGAAAGGGGCTAAAGTTTTCGTCACATTAGCCGAGACTGCAGTATCAATAAAAAATAATGATTAATTAAAACTAATAAATTAATAGAGTGAATGTTTCCCGCAGAAAAAAGGAGAGTCGGGCAGGGAGAGAGTAAGGAACGTTTACAGGCGGTCTGTCACCGCCTGTAAGAAATTAGCGCTTTGCCAGCAGACGCGGGATCTCGCGCAGGCACCAGGCTTTCGCTTCGCCCATGCTGTCGCGCCGCCACGCCATAATAATTTCCACTTCGTTGGAGTATTCCGGGCTCACCACGCGCAAGCGGCCTTCGGCAATATCTTTTTCCACCAGCGGATACGGCATGGTTGCCACACCTAAGCCAGCCAGCAGCGCCTTACGTTTATCATCAATAGAACTGACCGTTAAGCGCTGCTGCTTGTCCAGCAACTGTACGGTTAACACCGGGCGTTCGCGCGCGGTATCCGCCACCGCAATGCCGCGATATTTTACCCGCGTCACTTCCGACAGCGGTTCCGGCTCGTTATGAATCGGATGATCCGGGCTGGCAACATAGACACTCATCATGCTGTACAGCTTGCGGGTATTAATTTCCGACGAGGCGCGAAAATGCATATCCGGCGCAATCACAATATCTGCTCTGCCCTGCTCAAGCCGCTCCCAGGCACCTGCCAGCACTTCAGTCATCAGCGAGATTTGCGTATTGGCTTTATCCGCCAGTTTGTCCACCAGCGGGAACAACTGTTCGCTCGGCACCAGCGCTTCGGTGACAATGGTCAGATGCGTTTCCCAGCCGCGCGCCAGCGCCTCAGCATCGGTGGTCAGTTTATCCGCCGCTTCCAGCAGTACCCGTCCGCGCTCCAGCAGCATCCGGCCGACATTAGTGAATTTGGTGCGATGTCCGGAGCGGTCAAACAGCACCACATCCAGCTCCTCTTCCAGCTTCTGCATGGTGTAACTGAGTGCCGACGGAACGCGCCCCAGTTCATCCGCCGCCGCGGCAAAACTGCCACGCCGGTCAATCGCATCCATCACCCGTAATGCTTCTAATGTTAACGCCCGATCTTTGGCCATCAGGGTTCTCTGTCAGGAAATTTGAATATACCCAGCAGATTAACTGGCTAACAATCCGACGTCCAGAAACTTACTATGGGATTATGAAGAGCGTTCACACTCTGGGGCGTGACAACGCTGGAGGTCCGAATAATTATGATTACATCACGTGCAGCGAAAGAGTGCGGCCAGGCTGATTATGGCTGGCTACAGGCGCGTTATACTTTCTCCTTTGGTCACTATTTTGATCCGCAACTGCTCGGCTACGCGTCACTGCGCGTACTGAACCAGGAAGTGCTGGCACCTGGCGCAGCGTTTCAGCCACGCAGTTATCCCAAAGTCGATGTCCTGAATCTGATCCTGCAGGGTGAAGCGGAATACCGTGACAGCGAAGGCAACCATACCAGCGCACGCGCCGGTGAAGCGTTGTTATTGTCAGCGCAGGCGGGCGTGACCTGGAGCGAGCATAACCTGAGTAAAGAGACGCCGTTAACGCGTCTGCAACTGTGGCTTGATGCCTGCCCTGAGCGGGAAAACCCACTGATTCAGCGGGTAAAAATCGCCACTCGCCAGCCCTATACGCTGCTGGCATCGCCGGATGGCGCGCAGGGCAGCCTGATACTGCGTCAGCAGGTGTGGATCCATCATGTGGAGCTGCAACCCGGAGAAAGCTGGTCGACACCACTGCATGGCCCGCGCGCCTATCTGCAGTCGATTCATGGCTCACTGCAGGCTGCAACACATTCCAGTCAGCAGCAGGGACTGACCTGTGGCGATGGCGCATTTATCAAAGAAGAGCAGAGTGTGACGCTGAATGCCGAAACGCCGCTGCGGGCGCTGGTGATTGATTTGCCGGTGTAAATGATGCGGGTGAGTGCCCGCATCCCATTAAACCGATCGATTGCGCCCCGAAACTTCGTGCCTGGCAATTCAATCCGTGAGAAGCTTAAGCGCATCTGAAGCAAATGGAACCTGCTCGATGCCTGATTCACAACCAGCCTGTCTGTTCACCGAAGGCCAGATAACTCTCCCTGACGGCTGTCAGGACCGTACTGTCAACGTCTTTATCCTGCCCGGCACACATGCGCCTGCCTGTAACATTTCCCGTGATGCGCTGAATGACGGGGAAAACCTTCCCGCTTACATTGATCGCCAGCTTGTGCTGATAGCCAGACATCTGAAGGACTGGAAACAGACCGCGCGTGGACCTGCTGTCCTTGGTGATAACCTGGTTCAGGGCGAATGCGTTCACGCCAGCTACCTGCGTGACGGCAGACGTGTCTTTCAGCAGCAGGCGGTCTTTAACACCAATGACCGTCATGTACTGGTCTTCACGATGACGTCAGGAACTGCGCTCACTGCCCCCGATAATACGCTCTTTCTGTCCCTGCTCAGGAGCTTCCGTTTTAACGCTTAACGATAAGGATTGTTGTTATGTTTGAGGCGGCGCGTGTCGGGGATGACATCGGTCATTCCCATGCCCTCGCGGGCATGATTGCCGGCACGATTGTAGGTGGACTCATTGCAGCGGCGGGCGGTATCGCGGCCGGGGCGCTGATGGTGGCGGGTATCGGAGCGTCCTGTCTCGGCATTGGCGTGCTGCTGGTCGGCGCGAGCCTGGCAGTGGGATACCTGACGGGCGAACTGGCAACCGCCGCGCGGGACAGCATTGCGGATGCGGGTGCCGCCAGTATGGCAAAGGAAGGCATTATCGTCACCGGCTCTAATAACGTCTTCATTAATGGCAAACCTGCCGCTATTGCCACCAGCAGCATGGTCGAATGCGCCAGGGACAGTGGCTCACAACAGATGGCCGAAGGCTCATCCCGGGTGCATATTAACGGCCTGCCAGCTGCCCGTCTCGGCGACCAGACCACCTGTGGCGCAAGGTCATGATCGGTTCAGGAAACGTGCGCATTGGTGGTGCCCCGGAACAGACCCTGCCCATAAAGTCTGAAGTGCCTGAATGGCTGTATAAAGCCTCCGACCTGACGCTGCTGTTTGCCGGACTGGCCGGGGGCTGGGGCGGTGCCGCCGGGAAAACCGGGGCGCTGGGTAAACTGCTCAGTAAAATTCCGGGTATTAACAAACTGGCCCGTATCACCTGCCGCGCCGGGGCGTTAATGACCGGCACCGCGGCCGCGGGCATCATCGCCCGCCCGGTGGATATCGTCAGCGGACAGAAATTCCTTTCAGGTGATGACGAACTCGATTTTGTGCTGCCCTCCCGCCTGCCGGTGCGCTGGCAGCGTTACTGGCGCAGCGGCAACCCCGGCGACAGCGTGCTGGGGCGTGGCTGGAACCTTTTTCATGAAACCCGCCTTGAGCGCTATCAGGACGGGCTGGTGTGGCGCGCGCCGTCAGGGGATTACGTTTCCTTCCCAATGGTGCCCAGGGGTCAGCGTACCTTCTGCGAACCGGAGAAGCACTGGCTGGAGCGCCATCAGGACGATACCTGGTCTGTATACGACATCAGCGGCGAGCGCTGGCATTTTCAGCCGCTAACGGAGCATTCCCCTTCCCTGCCGCTGCGGCTCAGCGAACCCTGCGGCAACGATATCCTGTTTGCATGGAACGACGACCATACCCTGCACACACTCACCGACAGCGCCGGACAGCGCGTGGTCTGCCGCTACGTGACCGTCAGCGGACAGGTTCGCCTGACCGGAGCCTGGCTGGATGATGAGGTTTGTCTGGTCAGTTATCACTATGACGATAAGGCCCGGCTGCTTAGCGTCACCGGGCGCGGCGGCCAGGTACGCCGCCGCTTCAGCTGGTATGACGACGGCGACGGCACGGATTTACTGCGCAGCCATGAGGACGGCAACGGCCTGCTGAGCGAATATCTGTGGCAGAACACTGACGGGCTGCCGCGCGTGACTGCGTACCGCAACAGCGCGGGTGAAGAACTGAGGTTTGACTACGATTTTGCCGGTGGATGGCGTCAGGCACGGCGCGAGGACGGAGCACAGGCGCAGTGGCTTATCGATGATGATGACAACGTCGCCCGCTTTACGGATTACGATGGCCGCCAGACCAGTTTCGTTTACCGTGACGGTGAGTTATGCGACGTTATCCTGCCTGACGGGGCCATACGGCGCAGCCAGTGGGACCGCTATGGTCGTATGATCGCCGAAACTGACCCGGCAGGCCGCACCACAAAGTATTACTGGTTTCGCAACACTGACCGCATCGCCCGCACGGTTTACCCGGATTTGACAGCCACACAGGCCACTTACGACCTGAACGGCCGCCTGCTGTCGGAAACCGGCGCGCTGAATCACGCCACCGTTTACCACTATCCTGATGATGAAGAGACGCTGCCGGACCGCATTACCGACGCGAACGGCGGCGATGTGCTGCTGGCGTGGAACCGTCAGGGGCTGCTGACACAGCGGACCGACTGCTCCGGCAGCGTGACCCGCTACACATATGACAGCTTCGGACAGCTGCTCAGCAGTGAGGACGCGGAGGGTAACATTACCCGCCGGGAATGGAACTCCGCCGGGCAGCTTACCACCGTTATCCGTGCCGACGGCAGCCGGGAGACGCTGTTATGGAATGAACGCGGACAGCCTGCCGCCTGGCGTGACGCGCTGGAAAGTGAGGTGCGCTGGCAGTACAACGCGCTGGGATTACCCCTCAGCCAGACCGACCGCAACGGCATCACCCGCCGCTGGCACTATGACCCGAGAGGCAACCTGCTGCGGCTGGAAAACGGCAACGGCGGTGAGTACCGCTTTACCTGTGACCCGACAGGCCGGGTACTCAGCGAAACCCGTCCGGACGACACTTCCCGACAGATGGAGTGGAACGAACAGGGCCTGCTCAGCAGCCTGATTGAGAGCGGCAAACCCGATAATGACGGCGGCATTCCCCGCCGTATGCAGACTTTCAGCTACGACAACAGCGGCCTGCTGACCGGACGCACCACCCGTGATGCCGGATACCACTACCGGCGCAACCCCAGCGGACAGCTGACCAGCCTGGCACGCACACCGACTGCCGAAGGCGTGGCGCGGGGTATCGAAGCGGATGAAATTCACTTTACTCATGACGACGCGGGCCGGTTGCTCAGTGAACAGGGCGTGAACGGTGAACTGCATTATGCGTATGACCCACTGAGTAATCTCACCGCGCTGACCCTGCCCGGCGGACAGAATCTGTCCTGGCTGCATTATGGCTCCGGCCACGTCAGCGCCATCCGTTTTAATCAGCAGACGGTCAGCGAATTCACCCGCGACCGCCTGCACAGGGAAGTGTCACGCAGTCAGGGGGCCCGTGAGCAGACCCGCCAGTATGACTGCCTGGGCCGCCGCACCCTGCAACGCAGCACGCCAGACACCGTGCCAGCCCTGCCTGAACAGAGGATACTGGAACGCGTTTTCAGCTATACCGCGCGCGGAGAGCTGTCTGACGTCAGCGACACCCTGCGTGGCAGCATGATTTACGGTTATGACGGGGAAGGCCGCCTGCTGAAGCACTACGAGGCACAGCACGCAGGCATTCCGCTATGACGCCGCCGATAATCTGTTGCCGGATGATGACCTGTCCGCCCTGCCGCTGACGGATAACCGCCTGACGCACTGGCAGAATCTGTTTATGAAATACGACTGGTGGGGCAATCTGGTCAGCCGCCGCAGCGGCCTGTATGAACAGCATTACCAGTACGACGCGGAAAACCGGCTGATAACAGCAGAAGGCACCGGACCGGAAGGCCGCTTCACGGCCCGCTATCACTATGATGCGCTGGGACGCCGCACCCGCAAAAACGTCACCACGCCGCGCGGCACCACTGAAATCCGCTTTCTGTGGCAGGGGTATCGCCTGTTACAGGAGCAGCAGAACGGGCAGTGCCAGACATATATTTACGACCCGGATGAGGCATACAGCCCGCTGGCGCGTGTTGACCACCTGGCGGAAGATAAACGTGGAGATATCTGCTGGTACAGCACCGACCTTAACGGTGCACCGCTTGAAGTGACGGACGAAGATGGCCAGCTCCGCTGGAGCGGACACTACAGCAGTTTCGGTGACATCACCCGGCAGACGGCAGGTTTTCACCGCCTCGCACATAAACCCCCCCTGCCTGACCAGACGTTACGCTATGCCGGACAATACGCTGACAGCGAGACCGGGCTGCACTATAATTTGTTCCGGTATTATGATCCGCAGGTTGGTCGTTTTACTGTGCAGGATCCGATTGGCGTGGCGGGTGGACTGAATCTGTATGCTTATGCACCGAATCCGCTGGGCTGGATTGACCCGCTGGGGTTGAAATGCTCACATGCAGCCGTTAATCCGAAGCAGACTCATGCTATGATTAAGGATAAATGGGGCCACAATATGTCTCCAAAAGAAATGCGTGAACCGCGAATTCAGATAATAAGTGCAACGCTTGGTCATGTGGATGGAGGGACGGTTAGCTACCGATAAGCTATCCTG
>NZ_CBFFRK010000176.1:0-6857 GCF_965644245.1 Erwinia sp. V71 | reverse complement strand
AGAAGTGAAACGCCGTAGCGCCGATGGTAGTGTGGGGTCTCCCCATGCGAGAGTAGGGAACTGCCAGGCATCAAATTGAATGCAGTTATCTGCATTAACTCACTCCGGTGACGCGGAGCTGAGAGTAACACCTGATTCAGACGGAAAGTCTGGTTCAGTACAGAATCGGTGGAGCGGTAGTTCAGTTGGTTAGAATACCTGCCTGTCACGCAGGGGGTCGCGGGTTCGAGCCCCGTCCGTTCCGCCACCCTTTTAGGGGCGTAGTTCAATTGGTAGAGCACCGGTCTCCAAAACCGGGTGTTGGGAGTTCGAGTCTCTCCGCCCCTGCCATTAAAAATAATCCTTTGCTCAGGCAAAGGATTTTTTTTGCCTGCAATATAGCCCTTCCTCTGTCTTTCCCAGGCAAATCCACGACAAAAAGAGCCAGCAGCCTGCTGACCCTTATCATTGATCTATCAGTTAATTACCGGAAATTTAAGCAACTGGCGAATATGTGTCTGCTGATCGCTATTCTGCAGCCAGACAGCATACAGCGGACGAACAGCAACTGGCGTATCCGGGATCACCAGCAGATCCGGATAGAGGCTGTGCCAGGTATCAGGCAAAAATGCACAGGCACCGGTAGTATGCAGCAACTGCCGTGTGAGGTGCGCTGAAGTGGTGGTTAGCACCGGCACATCATCGGCAGCGAGGAAGCTTTGGTGCTGATGGAAATCCGCACCCCATTCCAGTTTGATGTAGTCATACTTTTCGCGTTTTTCACTGTTACGTGAACGGTACAGGGTCAGCGAGATATGGCCAATCTGCTGGCTGGTCAGTTCGTCCATTTTCGGCGCTTCGGTGGTAATCAGCAGATCCAGCTGGCGTTCATGCAGTTGTTTGACCAGCAAATGACGCTGCG
The DNA here is from genome assembly GCF_965644245.1 of Erwinia sp. V71. Taxonomy (NCBI): domain Bacteria; kingdom Pseudomonadati; phylum Pseudomonadota; class Gammaproteobacteria; order Enterobacterales; family Erwiniaceae; genus Erwinia; species Erwinia sp. V71. Next base: position 5,956 of record NZ_CBFFRK010000176.1, on the reverse strand, counting down.
CCACGCGTGCTTCAAGATGCAGACTTTCACGATTCTCATACAGCGTTTGCAGCCACGGTGTCAGATAGGCTTCCCAGAGTGACGCGCTGGCGCCGATCGACAGCTCATGATGCTGCTGGGTATGGGATACCTCTTTCTTCGCCATCAGCCAGGTGCTCATCAAACTCTCTGCGTAAGGCAGCAGTCGTTCACCAGCAGAAGTCAGACGGATATTATTACGATGGCGGGTGAACAGGTTGACACCTAACTGATTTTCCAGCTGTCTGATACGAAAACTGACCGCAGACTGTGTGAGATAAAGTGCTTCAGCAGCACGTCCGAAGTGGCGAGTTCGGCTCACTTCGAGGAAGGTTTTAAGTAATTCCGTATCCACAGTGTTCTCCCAAAAAACATTTGTCGTAATGATTTAAATGTTTTGTTTTACACTCTGTCAAGCCTATCTAATACTCCGCGCCATAAATAGCACGGCCATAGAAGAGTTAGGAGCGTGTAAAATGGCGGAAAGCTTCGCAACAACGAATCGTTTTTTTGATAACAAACACTATCCACGCGGGTTCTCTCGCCACGGTGACTTCACCATCAAGGAAGCGCAGCTGCTTGAGCGTCACGGTTACGCATTCAATGAGCTGGACCTGGCAAAACGTGAACCATCAACGGAAGAAGAGCGTCAGTTCATTGAGGTTTGCCGCGGTCAGCGTGAGCCGCAGACAGAAGCGGAACGCGTCTGGTCAAAGTATATGACACGAATTAAACGTCCGAAACGTTTCCACACCCTCTCCGGCGGCAAGCCGCAGATGGAAGGTGTGGAAGATTACACGGATTCTGACGATTAAACTGAATGGGGCTGAATGCCCCATTTTTTATGCCAGCAGTTGCTGCAAATGCATCAGCAGGCGATCGATGCCACGATAGCTGAGTGCTTCCTGCAGATGCTCCCGCCGGATATGCTCCTCCTGCGCCATATCGGCAAGGGTACGCGCCACTTTCAGAATGCGTTGCCATGCCCTGACAGACAACCCCAGCTGATTTAATACCGATTCGAGCCATTCGGCATCCGCAGATGTAATCACACACCATTGCTTAATCTCGCTGTTAGTCAGCATGGCATTAATTTTGCCACTTCGCGCCAGCTGCCGTTCCCGGACAGCAATGACGCGCGTTCTGACGATACTGCTGGGCTCGCTATGATGCTGTTCATTGCTGAGTGTGCCCGGTGGCAGCAGCGGTACTTCCAGCGACAGATCAAAACGATCAAGAAAGGGACCGGAAAGGCGGCTGAGATACTGCAAGACCTGCTGAGGCGAACTGCGGTTATGGCTGCCACGGTAGTGGCCAGACGGGCTGGGGTTCATGGCGGCAACCAGCTGAAAGCGCGCCGGCCAGGTGACTTTCGCCCGCGCCCGTGAGATACAAATCTCCCCGGACTCTATTGGTTCCCGCAGTGCATCCAGTGTCTGTCGGCTAAATTCGGGCAATTCATCGAGAAACAACACGCCATTATGCGCCAGCGTAATTTCACCGGGGCGAGGCAGTGCGCCGCTGTGATATATTCAATTTAATGTCATTGTAGGTACTGAAGATCAGCAGGTTACATAGTGGATATATGGAAATAAACGTTAATGTTTGCTGGCAATAGAGGTTCCGGGAGGTGATATGTACAGAAATAACTGTTATGAAGATGTGCCTGAGCAGCAACGAAAGATAAAACCTACCCGCAGAAGCGTTTCGGGGGTGTTCTCCTTCAGAGGTCACACTCCAGTCGCTTTTGAATCCACACTCGAACGCGATTTCCTCATCCTGACTGAGTTCAACCTGAGTGTTCTTGACATCATTCCGCAACCGGCTGTAATCCCCTTCAGCACAACTGATAGCCGCAACTTAACCTACACCCCTGATTTCCTTGTATGTTATTCCCTGACTGATGGGAGTTATAAAAAATATCCCCGTCCCCGCCTCGTAGAGGTCAAACCTGAAGAACAGTGGCGTACTCACTGGCGTGGCTGGTTGCCTAAATGGAAAGCTGCGTGGCGGTATGCTCAGGACCAGGGGTGGGAATTTCACATCCATGATGAATCCCGCATCCGCAATGATGCCCTGCAAAATATCCGCCTGCTTGCACGGTACAAAAAGACCTGGTTCGAACCGACAGATTCAGAGCGCGTTCTGAACGTTTTACGTGAGGTTGGTTCTGCTTCAGTCGATTATCTTCTCTCACGCATGTTCCTGGGCATGTATCGCGCTGAGGGGATTGCTCATATCTGGCACTTGCTGGCGACGCGGAAGCTTAATTGTGATATCAGCCAGCCACTGACGATGAGCACTGAACTATGGGTAGTTGAAAATGAATAGTCAGCAAAAGAGTAACGCTATGGAGATTCAGCAGGAACATTACGATGGTGAAGCCTTTGAGCCCAGGCGCGCTTTGCTGTCTATTGAAATCGGTGCGCTCGTCAGTCATCTCAACGAATCGTATAAAATCATTGAGATCATCGACTTTCAGGCCGTGGTTGGCGTGAATCTGTTAACCGGCAGACACGCCTCTCTCAGAATAAATGAGTTAAGGGCTCTGGAAGGCGCTCAGACTGTTTCTGACGCTTTAAGCATCGATCTGGATGAGATTGCCGATGAGGACTGGAAAACCGCTCAGAAGCGCTTTGAGGCAATCAGACCGCTAATTGAACAAACTCCTGTCAGCAAAGCGCATATGAAAGTCAGGGCACATGAGTATGGCGTCACGCCGATGACCCTGTACCGCTGGATGAAACGCTACCACAGCGCTGGCAGCGTCAGTGCCCTGGTACCCATGAAGCGGGGCTGGGCTTCGGGAAAAAGCAGGCTCTCTCCCGAAGTTGAAAACATCATCGTTGAGATTATCGATAGCTTCTTTTTAAAACCGCAGCGGCCATCTGCACGTAAAACGGTGCTGGAAGTTGAGAACCGCTGTAAGCAGCTTGGCATCAAGCCTCCCAATCACACCAGTGTACGTAAGCGCATCGCCAGCCTTTCTGAAAAAACAGTGCTCAGAGGGCGCGGACGCGCTGAGAAAGCACGCAACAAGTTTGTCCCTAAGCCGGGTTCGTTCCCAAATGCTGATTACCCCCTTGCTGTCGTGCAGATTGACCATACGGAAGCTGATGTCATTCTTGTTGACGATGTATATCGCAAGCCCATTGGTCAGCCCCTGGCTGACTCTGGCTATTGATGTGTGCACCAGGATGATCACCGGTTATTACATTTCTTTTGATGCCCCTTCACAAACGTCGGTTGCCATGTGTGTGGCGCATTCAATCCTGCCGAAAGAGGAATGGATGATGCTGCACGATGTGGAAGCCGACTGGCCTGTGTGGGGCAAGCCGACAACCATTCATGTTGATAATGGTCCGGATTTCCGCTCCGAAAACTTCCGTCATTCGTGTGCCGGATACGGCATCAATCTTGAATTTCGTCCCGTCAAACGCCCACACTATGGCGCACATATTGAGCGTCTGATGGGGACTGTAATGGGAGAAGTGCACAACCTGCCCGGCACCACGTTTTCATCCATCGTTGAACGCATGGAATATGATTCGGATAAAAATGCCGTTCTCACCATGTCTGAGTTTGAACAGTGGCTGGTAACGTACATCACCAAGGTCTATCACCAGCGGCTGCATACGGGCATCGGCTTATCCCCCATTAAAATGTGGGAACGCGGCATATTTGGAATATGCAACGGAATTCGGCATTGGTTTACCAGCGAAACCTGCGGACAGGCTTACCACGCAGCTGGACTTTATGCCTTCATTCCGACGCACTGTTCAGACTTTCGGCGTAACGCATGAAAGCCTCAAATATTATGGTGAGCCTCTTCGTCCATGGATTAACGTCAGAGCACGTGATACAGGGCAGGCATGGCAGCATCTTTTCAGGTATGACCCGCGTGATATCAGTACGGTATGGTTCTTCGATCCTGAGCTGAAAATGTACTTCCGCATCCCGTTTGCCAATCAGTCCCTTCCTTCCATGAGCTTGTGGGAACACCGGCAGGTCATGCAGAAACTGAAGGCAGAAGGTGCCAAAAGTGTCAATGAGTCCCTGCTTCTGGCCGGTCTCACTGAGATGCGACAGATTGTGGATGAAGCCAGCAGCAGGTCTCGTAAGGCACGACGCCAGCAGCAGCGGCGTAAGGTACATCAGTCCGGGATCACGCCAGCGACTCCCGGACCGGTTTCAGAAAAGATCACTTCTCCACCGGCTCCGTTGTGTGAGCTGGAGGATACCAGACGTTCACTCTCGTTCGCCGACGACCTCATTACCGGAGACATCGAGTTACCTGGAGATATCGCATGACTGGTTTAGCACACCTTTACAAAGACTTCAGGCATGTTGCTGAGTTGTCCGACAAGGAACGGATCCATTTCATTGATGAACCTTGATGGATTGGATACCCGCGAGCACATCACATCCTGGATACGCTTCAGGAACTGATGCAGAGGCCGCGACGACCGCGCATGACGAATCTGCTGCTGGTTGGCGATTCTAACAACGGCAAGACAACCATAGCGCACCGTTTTTATCAGTCAAATCAGCCTGTTCTTAGTGATGACCTGAGTGAGTCTACTAATCCACTTGTCCTGGCCGAGGCTCCGCCAGCCGCTGACGAGAAAGGGCTTTATATTTCCATTCTGGAACGGCTTTATACGCCATACCGCACAAGTGATCCGGTAACCAAACTTCGCTATCAGGTGATTCATGTCCTGCGGACCTGCAAGACCCGGATGCTGATGATTGATGAGTTCCACTCGCTGCTTACAGGCACAGCGCTGAAACAGCGTGAAGTGATGAATGCCATCAAGTTCATGTGCAATGAACTGACGATCCCTATTGTGGGGATCGGCACCCGGGAAGCTGTCAGGGTGCTGCACACGGATCCGCAGCATGCGAGCCGGTTTGATGTAATAACACTGCCTGGCTGGGAATTGAACGCTGAGTTTCAGCGCCTTCTGGCAGGATTTGAGGCAGTGATGCCCCTCAAAAAGGCGTCTCGCCTGCATGAACCGGAAAAAGCCATGTTGCTGCATGCGATCTGCGGCGGGAATATTGGGGATCTTCATCGGTTACTGATGGAGTGCAGCCGGGAAGCCATCCTGGGCGGCCAGGAATACATCGACAAGTCCATCATTGAAAGTAAATCGTGGTGTCGACCAACGAAAGGGATCCGTGAAGTCACGTTCTGATAGCTTGTGCCGTAGGCCGGGGTGAGTCACTGGCTGGTCTGTGACGCAGCATTTGTGCGGTCAGCGCGAACGACCCCCATTAGCGCTTTTCTGATTTCACTGTGTTCGTTTCCACCAGTGTCATAATATCGCAGTACAACGCCTCCAGCTGCTTCCTTTACTGTCTGGCCCTTATCCGGATATTAATCGGTCAACCCAGATATGTGTTTGCCAGGTGTGAGCAGCTTGATAAACTAGACTCTGTAGTAACGTGAGGTAAGCAATGGCCAGAGCCGACTTAGTGCTGAATTTAGTTGAAACGGGAATGAAGGGAGACCTGTCCCGTTTCAAAATCACCGCAGAAGCAATCGCAGCGGAGGCCACGGCACGCCATCAATATCAGCTCGCAGATAAGCTGAAAAATATACTGACCAGTACCGGCGCTGGTGAGACGCGACGCTATACCTATGATAACGACCTTCAGAATGCGTTTTATGAAATTCAGCCGCGCAAAATTCTGGATGACTTAATTATCCCCGAATCCGTGACCATACAGTTTATGGAACTGATTGAAGAACACGCGCGTCGCGACCTCCTTCGTTCCTACAATCTCGAACCCCGCCACAAGCTGCTGCTATCAGGACCTCCTGGTAATGGTAAAACGTCAATTGCAGAAGCGCTGGCTAAGGAAGGTGCGATTTAATCGTCAATTATGAGAACATAACCCTTTCTTTGACATAGACTTTTCACGATGCCCGCTC
>NZ_CBFFRK010000175.1:0-6903 GCF_965644245.1 Erwinia sp. V71 | reverse complement strand
TTATCGGTAGTTAACCCTTCCTCCTACACTCTCCACAATCATGTCCGAGCGTTGCACTTATTATCTGAATTCGCGGAATTCATATTTCATTAATCCTGATTATATGTTCAACGGTGATCGTTTATCTTTTGTTAAGTCTTATATTCTGACAGAATCGAAATCTAATGTGAAAAAGACGTAAAAACACGCCATACAAGGAGAGAAACATTTAACCTGATGTTATCCCTTTTGTGCAATAGTAAAAGGCTTAAAATGGCTTGTAGAGCGTTAGACTGCTATCAAAAGATATGGCAATGAATTAATAATGAGGGATATAGGATATTAAAGTTTACGACAGTCTATTTAATGTGAATCACAATAATGAAGTGGCGAATGAAATGGTTAAGAAAGTAGATTTCGGACATTCTGCACAGGAGGTGAGCTGCATACTCCGCTGAACACCTCAGAAGAGTCGATTCTGAGTGTTGCAGACAAAAAGCTGTTTCCTGCTGGTCAACGTCAAGCCGACAACAGGCCATTACGTTCACGTATCATGTCATTTCAACTGTATCCATATAATATTTAAACACAATACCAACATTTCCGCTCTGCTAGTTCCTGCAAACCGTTGAAAATCATTTTGATAAACGATCTGTACTATCGATCAATACACGGATAACAATAGATATTGGCTATCAAATATGCCTAGATTGATCGGTTTTTAATTGAATAAATCGATCGATATGTGATTTATGATAGTCTAGGGCTATCATAAGTTCATTTTTGATCGTTACAAACGATATGACACCATGTCAGTTGTAGATCAATTATATCAATTGGTTACGTCATATCTTTAAGGTGAACATCATGTCTGAATGCCCGTTTTGCAGAACAGAAGTCCAGCAGGGTGCTTCTGTTTGTCGTGGTTGTGGCGCGGAAGAAGTGAAAGGCTACGTCAGTCAGCAAACGATGAAGTTTTTAGCCGTAGTTGGAACAATCCTTGGTATTCCTACTGGCTTCGTTGTTGCTTTCGCTACGCATTCAACACCATTAATGGTTATCGTTCTTCTGGCGATGATGCTTGGCCCGATACTGATTTTAAAAATAAAAAACAGAAATAAGATTAGCTGGATCAGGCCGACGGCTCGGTAAGTAAGCCAGCAGCAGGGAAACCATCATTCAAACGGCTCATAACTGTTGGGCGGTGAGCTTTTATATACAATAATCAGGCGAGTAACAATGAAAAGAACAATCAGAGCATTATGTGTTCCCGCTCTTCTGGCGTTAACGGGTTGCCAGCAGTTAAACGATGCAACAGGAAAGGTAGGGCAATCGATCAACTCGTCCTTATCCTCTCTGGGCAATGCTTTAAGCACTTCCGGTAGTAAAGGTAAAACAACAGCAGCAGATAATCTTCCTGTGAACACCGTCAACGGTCTGGGTGCTATCTGTCGTGATTATGAAGTAAACGCTATGGCCGGTAAAAAGAACTGGATTGGCAAGAAAATCAGCATAAGCAATGCCACTGTGTTAGAAACGCAGGAAGCCTACGACACCATGAAGTACCTTGGTGCACAACGAGACCATAAAACTTACGCTATTATCTTCCAGACGGCTGATACGAAATATTGCGGTGGGGCTGTACTGTTGTCTTACTATGCAGGTCAGGATGACGATATTCTGAAATTCAAGAAAGGACAGAAAGTGAATATTACTGGTGTTGTTTATGATATCGCAGATCGGACTTTCAACACCCATAATAACGGCAATATGGCAGAGAAGGTGATAAAGTTGCGTGATGGTATCGTAAACTGATTATTGATTTATAAGTGATTTATTTTTAGTTTTGAACTTATCTGACAATTCCAGAATCAGAATTGTCAGATTGGTACGTAACTTTTAATGTAACTTTTTTGATTTGTTTTTAAATTTATTAATGTCTACCACATTAATATCATCCGGTATTGATTTGTTATTAAGAATATTATTCAAAATATTCATGTCTGTATCAGGAATATTATCAGTGGAGTCAAAAGCTAATCTGTTCGCAGATATAACCTGCTCGATGAGTCTCATTGCTTTTACAAAAGACAGCTTATTATAATGAACCAGCCAGATTAACAACATTTTTTCCTGCGCTTTAAGAATGTCGTTTTCGCCTTTAATGCAACGCCACTCATCATTGAGTCTCAAATCGAAATGAAGTGCCATTTCTTCATCTTCGGGAAACGCACCGACTTGATCATATGTATACTGAAATTGATAACTTACCTGAGATATATGTGCCATGACGCTGCGATCCGTTTGTTGGTAAAAACGAATTTCTTTGTGTTGTTTGAAATACCTGTCTATGGATTTTTCCATAGCAGCAGTAGTGAACAGTGAATAATCAGCGCCCAGCCATTCCATACCGTTGACCAGTCGGGTATTAAGACGTTCTACAAACCCCTGAACATCTCCTTTACGAACCTGATGAATAACATGCACCCAACGGCTTTCATATTCCATCGCAATCAGACAGGTGGAACGACCTATCTTGACCGCATGAACCACCCACTGAATGATTTCCTTATTCTTTATGTCAGACTGACGTTCCATGATGGTCTGCTGTACAGATGAAGCAGGCTCAAAGAACCCTTCATCAACATTCTTTTTGTATTTACCGTAAAGGTGTGTCGCCGCTGCTGCGGAGCAGTTGATAACCATCATATCGATAATCCCTCATCATTAGGGTTAGAGAAAAATTTATTTTTCATTATAAATCCCCATAATTTAGGAAAATCAGTCCATGTACAACATGCTTCTTCTCGGCAGCGTCGATGTGTTTACGCAGCTTGTCAGCCTCTTTCCATAAAACGACTTCTAACGATTCGGTTTTGATTTCCTGGGGTTTTCTAGCCATTACGGTCATTTTCCAGATACGGATGATTGACCTATTTTGCCTTAAAGTTCCTGTTGTTACGAGCTTATCAAATGATTATTAATCACTCAGAATTGATTGTTTTGATTGAAAATCATTTATCTTTGCGTTTGCTCGAACCAAAGCGAAGTTTAGGCAGAGTGAAAGCTTTTGATTTTGTAGCAACTTTCTTTTCCTTTGATAAAGGTGGAAAGGCAACTTGTTGGCTTGTTTTGTCTGGCTCTTGTTTTTTCATAGGCTCGTGGTTGTAGTTAGCGTCCGGAGGTACGGAAACGTCTGCTGATTTACTGGTAGTCACCATCGCCTCCCACTGCCTGCGGGTGATCTTCAATTTCGTAACAGGATCAATCATGATCTCATCCAGCGAAATATCCGTTAGGATTTTTGCGTCTTGCAGAGGATCGGCAACGCTTGGTGCGGCTGTGGTAGTGGGTTCTGGTGCAGCTTTCTGAACAGGACGTTTAACCAATACACTCATAAAAATTTTAATAAAATCATACATTTTGTGAAAATTGATCTTGCGCTTACGCCTTAACAGAACTGGTTTTTCTGTTTTTGACGCAACACCATAGTAAAGGGACATATCCTTTGGCTTAACCTCGGCAGACTTAAAGCGGCGTTTTCTTTCCGGAACAACCAGTGCAGGCTGTTGTGGTGCTGGTTTTGCTTTCAGACGTTCAATACGGAAAGTACTGAGGTTGACGGTAATAAGATGGCTCACATCACTGTTGAACAACTGCCTGAAATCGTTAGCAGCTTGTTTGGTCTGTGCTGCCTGCGCCTGTTCAGTCGCACGTAAAGCTTTGGCTCTCATAGTATGCCATGAATGGCGGTTGATTCGCGTCATTGCAGGGCGGTTAAGTTCAACAGCCTTTGCCAGTTGTTCATTAGCGATATCCTGTCTTCCTGTTTCTTGTGCTGCCTTCGCAAGGGCAATGGCTTCTTCACGCTGCGCTGAAAGGGAACGGTGATCCATGCGATTCGCAGAACCGGTACGTTCCAGAGCACGGTTAGACATTCTGGACCATGAAGCACGCCATTCTTCCATTAAATCATGCTCGTTCCAGCTTCTGTTCTTGTTGCCAAATCCTTGCGGTGTTATCTCGCGTAGCGTCAGCATAACGTGAGCATGAGGATTATGACCGTCAAGGTCATGGAAAGAGATATCAGCAATCATGCCTTTGCTGACAAAATTACGCTTGCAGTAGTTTTTCACTAACGCGATTTTGGCATCGTTATCCAGTTCAACAGGAATAGCGATATCAAAATAACGTGAGAGCTGGGCGTCTTTCCTTTTTTCAACTTTCTCAATTTCATTCCACAACACAGCAGAGTTTTTAATAAAATTAAAAGGTGTGTGTTCTGGCGCAAGAATGCAGTGGTGAAACAGATCGGAACGATATGAATAATCGTACACGTCTCCTGTTCTAACATCTTCTATTCTTTCTCTTGCGTTATATGCGGCAAGATAACAGGACGATTTCCCTGCGGATCTTTTTAGCATATTAAACGATAAATGAAACATTGCCATACTACAATAAATACTCCTGTTGGTTTTAATTTGTTTTAAAGGTTTTGACCTTTTCTGCTTTTAGTTTTTCGCAAGAAAAACTTATGTTTTGACTTTAAGGCCCCTGCCAGGCCCACACGTTGCGAAGCAATGTATAAGTGGGCATTGTATTTATTTTTTATTCAGCTTGCGCCGAATCAAAATAAAACAATGGTAAAGGTTTACTCTGGATTTTAGCGCCGAATGAAGAGGCGCGTAAGCTTGGGGTAAAGGGATATAGTTCGATCTTGGGATGTTTTTTCTTTTGCTTATATAATAATATAACTCGGTATTTAATATTTGTAAAATTTGCCAAATAAAAAAGATGTGATAATTGTTTTGTTCAGGTTAAAACAATAATAGAGGTAAAAATGAATAAAATAATAAATGTTATTAACAATAAAAATGGAGATAGCGATCTGGAAACAAAATGGTTTCTGATTGATTACAGCGACAACAACGAAAGTATGCGCATCAGATTAAAAGAAAACACTGTTAACGAAGCTTTTACTGCTATCCGCAGCGAATATGAACCTCAACTGCTGGAAGCCAGCGAGCAAACCCGTTTCAGAACCCTGTCAGGGCGGTATGGTAACGCGGTATCTTCCTTGAAAAGAAGCATCATGCAGGAACTGGTAGTTATCGTGGCAGGGCTTTTTATGCATTATTTCAGCATCGACAGCACATATGCCACCTCAAAAGAAATAATTAATGTTCTTTTTGGGTTTTTGGTGAAACGCGAAGTTATTTTAGCTTCGTTTTCAAGTGAGGGAAGGCAGGCAGACAGGAAAAGCCGATGGTTCAGTATGCAACAGCATGAGAAATCAATGCTGTTCGACTGTTTTAATGGTGTGATTAATGCCGGGCAACAATATGAAGCGATAAAAAGCCGTCTCGACGCTCTGGTTGCTGCCACGAAACGATAATAAAAAACAAAAAGATATATCCCTTTATTTACTGAAAAATGGATTGCTGAATAAGGAACGCGATATGAAGATCAAACTCTTTATGGTTTTGGGGACGTTGGATGAAAACACAATGATATTGCTGGGTCTCAATACAGTTTTGTGGTGCCTGGTGATCGGATTTAATATTACAGGAGAAATTTAATGGAAAGAAAAAATTTACAGCAGCTACTTGCATCCGCACAGCAGGAACTGAACAGACTCACGACAAAAGAAAAAGCGTTAACACGAAAAGAAAAAACGCACCAGAAAATTGTATTAGGTGGAGAGGTCGCAAAGTATCTGGGACTGGATATTAATCATGATGTGTTAGTTGGTTTTCTTCTGACTTTTGCCAGTTCAACAGAAGTACAACGCAAAACCTGGTTAAGTAACGGGGCCAGAGCCAGAGAAAATGAAAATCTGAGAAAAGAGCAAAAAAATAAAAATCCCATCAAAAAAACGGCTCGTGAAAAAAATGATACTGATGTACATAATGAGTCGAAAAATGTTACTCAACCTGATGCAATGATAAAAAATACCGAAAAGGATAAAACAATACGGCTTAATAACACTTTTTCCGCAATGCTTGAAAAGAAACTGACAGGGAAGAAAAACAAAAATGAATGAACTGACAATGGACGATATAGAAAGCAATGATGAGGTCATCGCGGCAGCAACTGACCATATGGCCTTTTTTCTGTTCTCCATTCTCTCGAATTGTTATCCGGAAATCGCCACATCTGAATTTGAAAATATCTTCAATGATGAATTTAAAGTTGATATTGAAAGTTTTATTAAAAATTACAGGAGAAACATTGGAAACAGAATGGCGTTGTCTGGTAAAGAACTTGCTCAGATATATTCAAATCAGCGGTTTTACGAAAAGTTGTCCAGAGCGCTCGAACAATGTAAAAAAGATAAACTGTCAGAAGCAATAGAAAATAAAGGCAGACCTGTTCTGACCGATCTGCCCATGAGGTAGAGAGATATTAAGTGTTATCTTTTATTGTAGTTGTGCTACCGTTGGTCTTCACGGACGCAATACCTGTATCACGGCCCTGTGCGGTGGTATACATTTGGCTTGTTCCTATAACCTGGTGGTTAGCTGCTTTCAGATTGAAATAAAACTTGCCATTAGTGGCAATTTTCTTTTCAAAACGGTCATCCAGCGGGCTGTTTGTCTGCACGGAGACAATGCCATTTTCAGCAGAGCTTTTTGTGGTGTAAAGCTCACTGGTGAGAATGATCTCTCCGTTTCCGGCTTTAAGAACAAATCTGAACTGATTATCGCTGCTTTTACTCAATTCGAACCAACCAGACATGTTAACTCCTTGATGTAAATAGCTAATGTAAACAGCTTGATTATTGCCCTTCGGGCTTAATTAGTATGCACAAAGGGCAGGTTTTTTCCAGTATGAAAATCTAAGTCATTTAATCGCGAATTCAGATAATAAGTGCAACGCTTGGTCATGTGGATGGAGGGACGGTTAGCTACCGATAAGCTATCC
>NZ_CBFFRK010000174.1:0-7104 GCF_965644245.1 Erwinia sp. V71 | reverse complement strand
GGATAGCTTATCGGTAGCTAACCGTCCCTCCATCCACATGACCAAGCGTTGCACTTATTATCTGAATTCGCGGCCGATAATAAATTCCGGCTGTCACATTTTATATATATTTGCTCTGTTTTTTACCATATCAGCCTTTAGCATCACGTGTCTTTTTCAACTTTTTTTGCACAAATTAAAATATTTTTTCTCTTTAAAAATCAATGAAATAATCAAAATAACACTATGAAAAACAGGGTTAATGACCGTCAGTTGCCCTGCGAATATGATCCACGTCAATTTGTACTTTATGCTCCTTTGTTAGTATCAGGTTGCTGACAAATTTCAGGAGAACGTTCAGTGAAAGCTGACAATCCATTCAATCTCATACTCCCGGCTGCGATGGCAAAAGTTGCTGAAGAAGCGGGTGTTTATAAAGCAACCAAGCATCCCCTTACCACTTTTTTCCTGGCGATCACGGCTGGCGTATTTATTTCCATCGCGTTCGTCTTCTATATCACTGTGACCACTGGCAGTGGCACCGTCCCTTACGGTTTGGCTAAACTGGTAGGAGGCATCTGCTTCTCCATGGGCCTGATGCTGGTGGTTGTCTGCGGCGCAGACCTGTTCACCTCCACCGTACTGATTGTGGTGGCGAAAGCCAGCGGCCGTATCAGCTGGGGACAACTGGCGCGCAACTGGGTGAACGTTTATGTCGGCAACCTGATTGGTGCACTGTTCTTTGTCGGCTTGATCTGGTTCTCCGGCGAATATATGGTGGCAAATGGCGGCTGGGGTTTAAACGTACTGCAAACTGCCGATCATAAAATGCATCACACCTTTATCGAGGCGGTCTGTCTCGGCATCCTGGCAAACCTGATGGTGTGCATGGCAGTTTGGATGAGCTATTCCGGTCGTACTCTGACCGACAAAATGCTGGCGATGATCCTGCCCGTGGCGATGTTTGTCGCCAGCGGCTTCGAACACAGCATCGCCAATATGTTCATGATCCCTATGGGAATTGTTATCCGCGATTTCGCATCACCTGAATTCTGGCAAGCCACAGGCGCGACCGCGGAACAGTTCTCCAGCTTAAGCATCAGTAACTTTATCGTTGATAACCTGATTCCGGTCACGATCGGCAACATTATCGGCGGTGGTGTACTGGTAGGCTTAACCTACTGGGTAATTTATCTGCGCGGCGGCGACCAGCATCACTAACCGCGGCGTGTAACAGGTATCGGAACCGGTTGTGCTTGTTCCCGACCGGTTTACTGCAAGAACTCCACAAAATAAGGTAGGTATTATATGTCCGATCTTAACAACAAACTGTCTCCAGCCTGGGAATCTTTCGCTGCAGGTGAATGGCAGACTAGCGTCAACGTCCGTGACTTCATCCAGAAAAACTATACGCCGTATGAAGGTGACGAAGCGTTCCTCGCTGGTGCAACTCAGGCGACCTCCTCTCTGTGGGACAATGTTCTTGAAGGCATCAAAATCGAAAACCGCACCCATGCGCCGGTAGATTTTGATACTGACCTCGCGTCCACCATCACCTCTCACGACGCCGGTTACATCAACAAAAGCCTGGAAAAAATCGTGGGTCTGCAGACTGAAGCCCCACTGAAACGCGGCCTGATCCCATTCGGCGGCATCAAAATGGTGGAAGGTTCCTGTAAAGTGTATGGCCGTGAACTGGACCCATCACTGAAAAAAATCTTCACCGACTACCGCAAAACCCACAACCAGGGCGTGTTCGATGTCTATACTCCGGACATCCTGCGTTGCCGTAAATCTGGCGTGCTGACCGGTCTGCCAGATGCCTATGGCCGTGGCCGTATCATCGGTGACTACCGTCGTGTGGCGCTGTACGGTATCGACTTCCTGATGAAAGACAAGTTCGCCCAGTTCACTTCCCTGCAACAGGATCTGGAAAACGGCGTTAACCTGGAAGCGACTATCCGTCTGCGTGAAGAGATTGCTGACCAGCACCATGCGCTGCAGCAGATCAAAGAGATGGCAGCGAAATATGGCTGTGATATCTCTGGCCCGGCGACTAACGCTCAGGAAGCAGTACAGTGGACTTACTTCGGCTACCTGGCTGCAGTGAAATCCCAGAACGGCGCGGCAATGTCCTTCGGCCGTGTATCTACCTTCCTCGATGTCTATATCGAACGCGACCTGAAAGCAGGCAAAATCACTGAGCAGGAAGCACAGGAACTGATCGACCACCTGGTGATGAAACTGCGTATGGTACGCTTCCTGCGTACCCCAGAGTACGATGAACTGTTCTCCGGTGACCCAATCTGGGCAACCGAGTCTCTGGCAGGTATGGGCGTTGACGGCCGTACTCTGGTGACCAAAAACAGCTTCCGTTTCCTGAACACGCTGTACACCATGGGTCCTTCTCCGGAACCAAACATGACCATCCTGTGGTCTGAAAAACTGCCACTGAGCTTCAAAAAATACGCGGCGAAAGTGTCTATCGATACCTCATCTGTACAGTATGAGAACGATGACCTGATGCGTCCTGACTTCGACAACGATGACTACGCTATCGCATGTTGCGTCAGCCCAATGGTGGTCGGTAAACAAATGCAGTTCTTCGGCGCCCGTGCTAACCTGGCGAAAACCATGCTGTACGCGATCAACGGAGGCGTGGACGAAAAACTGAAAATGCAGGTCGGTCCGAAAGAAGCACCAATCACTGATGCCGTGCTGGACTTCGATACCGTGATGGCACGTATGGATCACTTCATGGACTGGCTGGCAAAACAGTATGTCACCGCCCTGAACATCATCCACTACATGCATGACAAATACAGCTACGAAGCTTCACTGATGGCACTGCATGACCGTGACGTGTTCCGCACCATGGCGTGTGGTATCGCAGGTCTGTCTGTCGCCGCTGACTCACTGTCTGCCATCAAATACGCAAAAGTGAAACCTGTGCGTGACGAAGATGGTCTGGCAATTGACTTCGAAATCGAAGGTGAATATCCACAGTTCGGTAACAACGATCCACGCGTAGATGACATGGCGTGTGACCTGGTTGAACGCTTTATGAAGAAAATTCAGAAGCTGCAGACCTACCGTAACGCAACACCAACGCAGTCTGTGCTGACCATTACCTCTAACGTGGTTTATGGTAAGAAAACCGGTAACACCCCAGACGGTCGTCGTGCTGGCGCACCATTCGGACCAGGTGCTAACCCAATGCACGGTCGTGACCAGAAAGGTGCTGTCGCATCACTGACGTCTGTTGCGAAACTGCCGTTTGCTTACGCGAAAGATGGTATCTCTTACACCTTCTCCATCGTGCCAAATGCGCTGGGTAAAGATGACGATGTGCGTAAAACCAACCTTGCCGGTCTGATGGATGGTTACTTCCACCATGAATCCAGCATCGAAGGTGGCCAGCACCTGAACGTCAACGTGATGAACCGTGAAATGCTGCTGGATGCGATGGAACATCCGGAAAAATATCCGCAGCTGACCATTCGTGTATCAGGTTACGCAGTACGTTTTAACTCGCTGACAAAAGAACAACAGCAGGACGTTATTACTCGTACCTTTACCAAATCACTGTAATCCATCACAGTCTGTGTAAGACCTGGGCTCCGGCAACGGAGCCCTTTCTCCAGACAGCCTGTTTTGCGAGAGATTGATCACTATCAGTTGCTCGCAAAACAGACTTAAACTAACGCAGCGAAAGACTGCGTAGCCCGTCAGCAGTACGGGTTTACCATGGAGAACTCATCGCAATGCCAGCTATCGGTCGTATTCACTCATTCGAATCCTGCGGAACCGTTGACGGTCCCGGCATCCGTTTTATCACCTTTTTCCAGGGCTGCCTGATGCGCTGCCTCTACTGTCACAACCGTGACACCTGGGATACCCACGGCGGTACACAAATTACCGTTGAAGATCTGATGCGCGACGTGCTCTCTTATCGTCATTTTATGAATGCGTCCGGCGGCGGTGTCACGGCGTCTGGTGGCGAGGCCATCCTGCAAGCCGAGTTCGTGCGTGACTGGTTCCGCGCCTGCCGTGCAGAAGGCATCCATACCTGTCTTGATACCAATGGCTTTGTTCGCCGCTATGACCCGGTGATCGATGAACTGCTGGATGTCACCGACTTAGTGATGCTGGATCTGAAACAGATGAATGACGATATCCATCAGAATCTGGTCGGCGTGTCTAACCACCGTACACTGGATTTTGCCCGCTATCTGGCGAAACGCGGTATCCGCACCTGGATTCGCTATGTGGTGGTGCCGGGCTATTCTGACGATGATGAGTCAGCACATAAACTGGGTGAATTTACCCGTGAGATGGGCAATGTGGAAAAAATTGAAATGCTGCCGTATCACGAGCTGGGTAAACACAAATGGATCGCCATGGGCGAGGAGTACAAGCTGGAAGGGGTGAAACCGCCGAAAGCCGATACCATGGACCGGTTAAAAGGGATTCTGGAAGGTTACGGACATAAGGTGATGTACTGAACTTCACTGCCCCTCCCCCATTTTATGGGGGAGGGCATAAAATCAGGCATGAGCAATCGGCGTGGCATGATGATCGGCTTTACGCAGCAGCATCACCAGATACACCAGCCCTACCGCCGCAATCATCACAAACAACAGATTATCTGAGTAGCGCTGCATCAGCAGCGACGTCATACTCGGTCCCGCCAGACTTCCCACGGTATAACTCATCAACAGCGCCTGATTCATCGCCACTAACTCGTGGTGCGCCACCGTTTCACACGCCCAGGACATCGCCACCGGGTACAGCGTAAAACCAGCACAGCCGAGGACAAACAATGCCGGTGCCATAGCGGTATCACTGAGCATCGCCACGGCGCCAACAATCATCACAAACACCTGCACGCGCAACACCAGCAAACGACCAAAGCGATCCGCCAGACGCCCCACCGGCCACTGCCCGACAATTCCGGCGCTCACCAGCAATGCCATCCAGTACCCCACGGTGGCGTCACTCATGCCCTGATGAGAGAGAAACAGCGGCATCAGACCATACAAAGACCCCAGCACAATGCCGGAAATAATACAGCCGTTGATGCCAAGACGCGCACTGCGGCGGCGCAGCATCGCCCACATATGACCGGATGGTGCGCCCTCTTCGTTGCCATTGGCGGTCACTTTGGTGAACACCAGCGGCAGGATACCGGCGACAATCACCGCCGTCAGCCATGGCAGCACGCTGAGCAGGTCGGTCGGCACTTTACTGACCAGCAACTGCCCCAGCACCGTCGCGACATAATACACAATCATATAGGCCGCCAGCAGCTGGCCGCGATTGCGCACCGTGCCACTGGACATCAGTGCACTCTCCACCACCACCCAAATCAGCGCACAACCCATACCGGCGATAAAACGCCCCAGACTCCAGGCGAGAAACCCCTCGCTGAGACCTAACCACACTGTCGCCAGCGCGAAGATGACAGTTGCCAGGTAGTAGCTGTAATTAAAACCGATGCGTTTGACACACCAGCCTGCCAGCAGCGTGCCCAGCAGGTTGCCGGTGAAATAAGAGGAACTGACCGCCCCCACCTGCCAGGTCGGTAGCTGGTCATGCGTCAGCCACAGCGGAACCAGCGTGTTCAGCACGGCAATAGCAATCGTCAACAGCAATAAGCCGCAGAGCAGCAAAATAACGGGGCGAGACCAGGTGGACATAGCGGCAAGGGCCAAAATAACAGGAAGATTTTGCGCGCATATTGCCATTACGCTTGCTAATGTCAATGTGCAAAAATCGACCGCCGCACAATTTGCCGATGACCGATTTAATTTTTTTATCTTCAACCAGTTACGTCATGATGAGAACAGGGTCACACAAAAAATATCTTAATGATTTTAAACACATTAGCCTGTTATCCCGCGTCCATGAACCATGATATTTATTACTGGTAAAATCGCTGTCCACCGCACGCGAGCTGCTCCCCGGAAACAGGCTCTCCTGCCGTCCGGACGAGGCTACTGCGCAATTAACAGCCGCAGCTGCGTCAGCAGCCATTGCAGCGCCGGATCATTCTCCCGCCGTTTATGCCATAACAGCGACAGAGCAAAATCAGGCAGGACAACGGGTGTCTCACTGCTGTGTAAACCATAGTGCTGTCGCCAGCCTGCTGCCAGCCCTTCCGGAACCGTGGCTAACACCGGCATATTTGTCAGCATCAGCGGCAGAGAGGAAAAATGCGGCGTGACATAGCGGATACGGCGCTCATGGCCGTGCTGCGCCAGTTGTTCATCCAGCATGCTGTGACCCGCGCCACGATAGGACACCAGCAGATGCTCATGGGCAACAAAGTCATCAATCGTCAGCGGCGCATTCAGCGCCAGCTGCTGCGGATGCCATAGCGTGCAAAATCCCATGCGCGTCAGGCGCTCACGCTGCACCCCTGCGGGTGATGCATCTGCCACGGAAATCGCCACATCCACCTTATCCTGCTGCACCTGTTGCGTATCCTGAAAAGGATCCGTCGCGGTGACCTGCAAATTGACGCCCGGCGCATCACGGGCAATCGCTGCCAGCAGGCCCGGCATCAGCCAGCTCTCCACCCAGTCGCTCATTCCGAGGCGAAAAGTATAACGATCGGTCGCCGGAGAAAATGCCGGTGGCTGAAACAGAATGAGCTGCATCTGTTCCATCATCGGCGATAACGCAGCCACCAGCGACTGCGCACGTGGCGTCGGCACCATACCTCTGGCGCTGCGCACGAACAGCGGGTCGTGAAACATCTCGCGCAGGCGTGCCAGGGCACCACTGACGGCAGGCTGCCCGAGGTGCAGCTTATCGGCGGCGCGCGACACACTGCCTTCACGATGCAATACCAGCAGCACCGTCAGCAGATTGAGATCGATACGACTAAAATCATTTTCTCTGATGTTGTGCATTATTTTAATCGATTTGAATGATAGTAATAGCCGCAGGATACTCGCAGCCAGAACCGAAGAACAATCGTTTATGAGGATACGATGAAATCACTGCTCACTCTGGTCGCCATTATGACTTTCTCTCCACTGGCTGCAAAATGGCATGTGAATCGATCACGGTTTGGCATCAAGGTCGATCATGATTTGGCATCCATCTCCGATCACGATT
>NZ_CBFFRK010000173.1:0-7178 GCF_965644245.1 Erwinia sp. V71 | reverse complement strand
TACAGCTCAGCTAAGGTAAGGCTAATACAGCTAAGGACTCCACTGAACCCCACCGATTAAATCGCACCTTCCCTAACCTGCGATGACTTTGACCTGAGACGCTTGCAAAGACGCTGAATGTCAGTGGGTGATGTACCAATTTTCCCCATCAGTTCAACAGGTTCCGAATTGATAGCATAAGCGACAGTTATCGATTCTTTGTGAACATCTAATCCGACGTACAACGTGTTATTGTTGTTCATGCTGGCCTCCGTGGTGGAAATACAGGGGTGTAGCAACAGCTCACCCATGCGGCTCTGGCAACGATGTTAACCCGCGTTAAATATCCCACGTTGGCCAGCACCTGTCTCACGGAAAGTCATACTGTCTTACAGACGTTCCACATGCTCCTCCAGACGGAAAATATTGCCGTGCCAGACAGACGCCACCGTGCAGGTCACGTCCGAGTGCCCGAATCCAGCATCAAAAATGGAGATGCGTGCCTGCGCTGCCGGCAGATATTGCCCCTCAATCCAGGCGCAGCCGCCGGCACAGGGATTCCTCGCAGAAAGCGTGTACCGGCTGTACTGAATGGCACCGCCCGCAACGGTATCCGGCACCCCGTCGTTAATTCCCGTGTCTACGATAGAACGCATAATCACCTCGCGGATAGGGCCGGTACCTTCGCTCCCCTTTTAGAGCAGGCAGGTACAGGTCGTTGAAATTTAAAAGCTTACGCATTATAAAAATGGTGTGGCGGCTAATGAAGGCGACGTTCAACACCGCCACGCACCTTAAAAACGATGCCAGACGTTTTCAAAATCGTCATACGAGGTAAACCGGTCCATCACTGACTGTCCGAAAGCGTTTTTGTTAAAGCAGATTCAAATGCGGAAAGGGTGTTTTCCACATCATCCATGGTATGCGTACCGTCAATAAACCATTTCCCCAGCATGCCTAAAATGACGCCTTGATTCATAAGATTAAACCGAACGCGGTCATAGAAATTAAAATCGGCTTCAGCAAGGAACGAAACATCCGTCACTTTCTTTCTGCCGCCTTTCACCCCGAAGACGGTATAAAAGATGCCGGGCGCTTCAGGAATAAGCAGTTCGACATGATGTTGACTGCAAATATCAACCATGCCGTCCAGCAATGTATCCTGGAGGGCAGCAATGTGTTTTAATAATGCAAAATCGTTTTCTTCATACATTTTTATTGCTGTGGTACAGGCTTTAACGCCAAGCCCATAGCCGTTATAAGTGCCAGCACCGATAACAGATTTCTCTCTGAATACATCCATTACCTTTTTATTGCCGACAACGGCCGCAAAGGGAAGACCGCCGGAGATGGCTTTACCGACAGTGGAGATATCCGGCGTAACGCCAAGATACGCCTGCGCACCGCCCATATTCAGGCGGAAGCTATTCACAATTTCATCAAAGCACAGCACCACATTATACTGATCGCACAATTCCCGCAGGCGCTCAAGATAACCCGTCACCGGATGAACACAGAAATTATCTGAGCACATCGCCTCCAGATGGGCGATAGCGATTTCGCCATGATACTGCTTGAAAACCGTTTCCAGCGCAGCGAAATCGTTATACGGCACAACGATGGACTCTTCCTTCGCCCAGGGCGACTTGCCGAGGGTAAACATGGGATGCTCTTCCGGCGTATCGGCCGGGAACGGCATACTCAGACTGTCGGGCGCAGGCTGCGCACACATGTCGGCAACATTGTCGAACCAGCCATGATAGTGGCCATCAAATCGCAGAATTCTGCTCTTCCCGGTGTAAGCCCGGGATAGTCGGAAAGCGAGCTGAACCGCCTCCGAGCCGGAGGTGCAGAATTTCACTTCGTCCGCGCAGGGAATATGTTTAACGAGCAGTTTCGCCAGTTCAATATCTTCTTCCCGATATAACAGACTTGAACCATAGGTAGGTGCTTCCACATCCAGATAATTTTTGAGTTCTTTAATATACTTTTCATTTCTGAAGCCGAGAAGCGTAGGCCCCAGCGCCCCACTGTAAACTATATATTCATTACCATCGACGTCCCAAACATGAGAACCCTCACATCGGGTAACAAAAATTTTTGTTCTGCCGGCGGACATTTTCGCTCTGAAATTCGAATGTCCGCCGGGAAAATAGCGATTGAACTCCTGTGTTAATTTCTCACTCCTTTCTAAAGTCCTGCTCATATATCCTCTTTACACTTTGTTAGATGAATTATTTGTACCCTGAATAATCCGAGTTGCAGGAAGGCGGCAAGAGCGTGAGTCCCCAGGTGCTGACTGAAGTAAGTAACTGGGGTGAGCAAACGTAGCCAACGCACATGCAACTTGAAGTATGACGGGTATACAACCATTCCGATCCAGAGATGACGGCGGCCCCCGCAAGACGTCAGATCCCCGTTAAGATCGCGTTAATGTTATTAATGCTGACGCCCGCCGTTGCTCCGCCATCCACCGCGATTTTCTGCCCGCTTAATGTCGGAGTGTCGGTGCTGGCCAGGAAGTGAATCAGCGCGGCGATATCTTCCGGCGCGATCAGCCGATCAATCGCCGACGTAGCGGCGCTGAGCGCGATTTCAGTTTGCGCGGAATCCTGATTCCGGAGCATCGGTGTGTCCGTAGTTCCCGGACACACCTCGTTGACGCGGATCCCTTTAGGGCCTAACTCCAATGCGGCACAACGTACGATCCCCGACGTCGCCCATTTGGAGGCAGCATAGGCGGCGTAACCGGGGATCCCCACCTGCGCGGCCAGCGACGTCACGCAAATAATGGCACCGCCAGAAGGCATCACCGGTGCGGCATGCTTGATACCATAAAGCGTTCCCAGCGTGTTAACCGCAAAGGCCTGTTTAAAAACCTCAGCGTCCGCTTCCGTGATATCGGTAGTGGCGCCAAAATAGCCGGCATTATTCACCAGAATATCTATACGGCCAAAACGCCGGACGGTTTCCGCCACCAGACCTTCAACCTCTCGCTCAACGGCAACATCTGTTTTGACGAACACCGCCCCCAGTTGCGCGGCCAGTTCCGTGGCGTCGCTGCGGTTGGCGATGACGACGTTGGCGCCAGCCTTGATAAACCGCTCGGCGGTCGCTTTACCTATCCCGCTTCCCCCCCCGGTGACAACGGCCACTTTGTCTTTAAGCGAAAATAATTGCATGAAAACCTCATATCTGCCTGTGTCAATAACCCATTGGATCTTGCCGTACATTAGAAATTGACGAAAAAACTGAGTTGCGCATAACGGTTAGTCCGGTTATCGCCAACCTGGCTACCCCCCTCCACCGCGCTCTTTTCCGGCTTATAGAACCCAATCAGAGGGATAACCGAGAAATGCGACGTCACATCAATGGCGGTGAAAATATCCAGCTCCTGCGCATCCAGATTCGTGACGTCGCGGTTGTAGAGCGTCTTAAATTTAAAATATAAAATTCCGGCAGTGACATTATCCAACGGATGGAGTTTCAGCCCCGCGTGATTGACGGAGTCATTGCTGTTATACGGCCCGGCATAATTTGCCGCCACTTCCCCCTGATACCAGGTACCATATCCCGACGAAGCGTTAAACATGGCGTCCCAGTTTCTGGAGTAACGGCTGTACCGATAGGTGATTTCCGGAGACCAGGGGATATTGGCAAAAGTATAACTGGCGGAGGTATACCATGCGTTATCGCTATTATCGTCTTTGATGACCTCGCTGTTTTCCATATCCACCCGATATTTTTTATCCTGAATCGCATATTCGAATGCCAGATTAAGGTTATCGACACCGAGACTGCTTTTACCCCGTAAGCTGTAAATATTCATCCCCTTACGTGTGGCAGTTACAGGATTATATGTTATCGCCTGCTCCCTGTTGACATCGAGACCATGCGCATACATAAATCCCAGACTCCAGCCTTTTTGCTGATACGACCAGTCGCTTACCGCCATTTCAGATGAGGCCGTCATCGGGTTTTCAGATTTTAACCACGCCAGCGTACCGTTCCATCCCGCGTCACTGGACAATTTCAGTACGGCAGTGTCGTGATAAGCGTGACGTGCCGCCAGATAGTAGGCGCCGCCCCGGTTGGCGCCATCACCAAACAGAGGGGAACGACCGGTGTTCAGACCATCATCGCCCATGATAAACCCATCGCCAATGATCACCGCCTGGCGACCAAACGACATATTGATTCCGTCGTCCCCCAGTTCTGGGAACAAGTCTGCCGATTTCCAGCCGACATAAGCGTCCTCAAACCGGGTGGTTCGTTCCGAACCATTGGTGTATCCACCGGCATCGCCGCTTCCCCAGGTGCCGGAACTCACTAAACTGGTCGAGCCATATAATGTCCCGGCCGCGGCGAGCTTTTGTTCCCCCGCCAAACCATATTTTGCGAAACCTTCACGCCATGATGTGCTGCCATGTTTATCTCCAAAGTAGGTCTTCTGGCTGTCAAACATGGCATATGCCGCGAATAAACTGCCGGTCAGCTTGGTGGTATCAGAATGATAAAGGTCAACCTCAGCGTGCGCCATAAAGCTAATACCACTGACTAAAGATAATAAACCTGGACATACTTTCTTGGTATAATGACGCATACTATCCCCCATTAAGGTTAAGCAATAAAAATTCCATGCGCTATTTAATAATGCGCACGCGCGAAAAATCAAAAAAGTTACAATTAACGTAATGACGGAACAACACTCTCAGTACATTACCTTTGGCCTTGTTGATTATTATCCATAAACTCAGGGATGTAACATCTTAGATATGCCAGCATGGCTCTGGAACCCTCTAGCAAATATTCACTGTTGACGCGTTGATGCTCAACATAAGACAAGCGCCAGATCCCATCCAGAACCGCAAACGATATTTCTATCCTTTTTTTTATATCGCTGATACTTGATATCGGAAAGCGTTCGATGAGTAACCGGCAAACCGTTTCGGCAATGGATTTATTGCCCATATCATCTACACGTCTTACCCCGCTGACGAACCCCGCCCCCAGGAATAGCTGCATCATCGGGGGGTGCTGATTATAATAAACCGCAGCCCGTTCAATGATAAACTCTATTAATTGCTGCCAGCTAAAGAAAAACCGGTCTTGATCTATAGCGAGCTCTTCCTGGATCCGTTCATGGTAATACTGCGCCAACCCTTCCAGCAGCAGATTTTTACTGGGAAACAAGTTATACAGTGAACTCAGGGGTATTTCCGCGCGAACGGCAACATCCACCATACTCACTGAGGAAATCTCTTTTTCATGTAATAGCGCAATAATGGACTCAATTACATGAACTTTTCGCTCGACCACTCTACGCTGCTGTACGGCATAATCCTTACTCACTGATGCTCTCCCCCGAAAACATTCGTCCACCCGCTGTCTTGCCGTTTTATTCCGTGCGACGACGTTTACCAATCCAGCAGCCTGTTATAAACACGACCCCGACGATCCCTGGCGACAGGTTGATTAGCTTGTTATCAAAACCGGAGAGGAGCGTGAAATTCTCGGCGATCAGGCTCGCCGCCACCAATAATCCGGCACCGGCCAGTATAGGCGCCAGAAACGTCGAAAAGTTCCTGGCATGTTTACGTTTACGAAAGAAGATGACACACCCGAAAGCCACCAGCGCCTGGAGAAGCAGGATGCCGAAAGTGGACACCGCCGCCGTGCCGCCGCTCAACACCACATACGGATCGATACCCAGTGCCGCCGGCACAATCAGCGCAGCCGCCACAAACAGCGAGACGAACAGGCTGGCATTCACCGGCGCATTGGTTTTTACGTTGATTTTACCCAGCCCTTCCGGCAGATAGCCGTTGGTCGCTAAAATACGCACATAGCGAGCCGAGGCGTTATGCAGTGCCAGATAGCATACCAACGAACTGTTGCAGAAGAGAATATTAGTCAACTGGGAAAAGTTGCCACCAACATATTGCTTGATGATATTAATGACCATTTCTCCCTGCATACTCCGGGCGGTGTTCTGTACGTTATCGATCCCGACAGCCCCAACCAGCGCCCAGGAGGTGATGAAATAGAATACCGCCACCACCAGCACTGAACTGAGCAGTGCTTTGGGTACCGAAGAGTCGGCGTCTTTCGCCTCGCCGGAATAAAGCGATGCTGCCTCAAAGCCGATGAAAGACATAAATGCGGCCATCAGGCAGACACTAAATCCCTGATGCGAAATTACGTCGGAAGAAAAGACCTGTAACGGAAACGTGGCCGCTCCGGATTGCTTGCCAATGGCAATGTCCACCACCAATAACAGCAGGAATTCAAGAATCACAATCCACGACAGGACCGATGCGCCGATATCCGCGGAATAAGCCCCCAGAATGTTTACCAGCACAAACGCGATGACCGCCCAAATCTCCCAGCCTAAATTAACCCCATAAGACTGAAACAGCAGGTTGGTAAAATACCCGGTCGCGCTGGCGAGTGAGATGGTCAACATGAGATAGGAAAATGCCGCCATGAACGCGCTGGCAACCCCCACGCGATGGCCGAAAATAGTTTGAATATATTTATAGAAGGCACCTTCGCCCGGAATATGTTTAATTAACTGGGCGTAACAAAGAGCAAAACACAGGATCACCACACCAGCCAATAAAAAAGCCAGCGGTAACCCTGCACCACCCATCATGAAGGCCAGCGGTCCCATACCAATAATGGCGCCTAATGGACTGGCGTTGGCTATGATTAAAACAATAATATGACCAGTGGTCAATTTCCCCATAAAATGCTCGCCATTTCCTCTGGCGGAAGGCGCATCATCAATTACTTTTGGCATAATTCCGTTCCGCTCCCGTTGATACTCAGTGCACTATTGAAATTACAAAACCAACTTCAAGCAGAATAAAAAATCCGACCACTTCAGCAGGAATATCAGTTCTCGTTAGTTCAGTGATAATACTTAATAATAAATAAACGATGAACGCTTCGCTATTTTCCCGTCCATAACTTATTCCCCTGCGAGTTCGACGCGACTTGTTTAACGCCTGAAGGACCTAATCGGCTGCTTGCAGCCTAAACGCGACATCTGCCGCGACATGAAGCCCATGTGATGAACATAGTTATTTTCCCCGGTGAACATGATTTCAGGTTTTACATACGGCGGATTCAACTCCGAAGTGCAACGCTAAGCCGCCAATCTTAGCTCTGCAAACACCACAGACGGTTGCCTGAAT
>NZ_CBFFRK010000172.1:0-7245 GCF_965644245.1 Erwinia sp. V71 | reverse complement strand
GATTCAGGCAACCGTCTGTGGTGTTTGCAGAGCTAAGATTGGCGGCTTAGCGTTGCACTTCGGAGTTGAATCCGCCACCAGGGTATTTAATCTGAAATAAGCGTTATTTGACTTAAAGTGCACATGTCTGGCATTGCACTGACACTATGCCGTTGTTTCAGCTAAAGCTGCCTCATTTTTAGCCGATAATTCCTGCGTATTTGAAAGGTAAAAAAGCGCAGTTGAAAGCATCAGGATGAAATTTTCTCAACGAAGATTTTACTATTTTAATATGAGGTGGTAGCGAATGAGTTTTATCAATAATGTCCGCATTAAGCGTATGGTTTTGGCTATTCTGATTTTGTTTACCCTGCTATGGGGAAGTATTTCTGCGTTCTCTCTTTATGCACTGAATAATCTGACGCGTGAAGTTGATTTGACCAATGTGCAGCAGCTTAATGGCGATATCATCAATGGTGCCAGCGAAGCGTATTACCGTGTGACGTTAAGAATGGCATCGCTGATCGCTGAAGGTGACAACGGGACATTTGGCACGATGAATGCGAGTGCAATGCGTGATGCTATCGAGGGGGATGTTGAGTTCCTGCGCAAAGGGCTGGAAACCTTTAAAGTGACAGACCATGCCAATATCAACAGCCAGTCGATCGACGATATTTATAACAGCTCCTGGCAGCTGTACAGCGAAGCTATCGTCCCGATGCTGGAGGCGGTAAAACGCAGGGACAATGCGGGTTACGATAAATTATTCGATGAGAAGTTTGCGCCACTGCGCCAGAAGTTTACTCAGGCGATTGGTGAGTACAATCAGACGATTAGCACCCTGAAAGCGGAAGCGCAGCTGCGTATTCAGTCCTGGGTTTCGTTAAGCCAGACGATGCTGGTGATTGCGATGGTGGTGGGGCTGGTGATTCTGATTGCCACCGATCGCTATCTTGCCCGTCTGATGGGACAGGGACTGGAGAAGGTCAAAGCCCATCTGCAGCGCCTGTCGAAAGGTGAAATGGACAAAACCATGGAGGAACTGGGACGCAATGAAGTCGGCCAGCTGATTCCTTTCGTCAATACCATGCAGGCTAACTGGGTGAAAACGGTCAGCGAGATCCGTCACAGCGCCAGTGAAATCTTCCAGGGCAGCAGTGAAATTGCGTCCGGTAATACAGACCTGTCGACCCGTACAGAAGAGCAGGCATCAGCACTGAGTGAAACCGCCGCCAGTATGGAGCAACTGAGCGCGGTGGTGAAACAGAATGCGGATAATGCCCAGCAGGCCAGTGTGATTGCCAAAGATGCGTCTGTTGCTGCCAGCCAGGGTGGGGAAGTGATGAAAGCGGTTAACTCCAGTATGCATAACATTACCCACAGTTCGCAGAAGATCGCCGATATTATCGGTGTGATTGACAGCATCGCCTTCCAGACCAATATTCTGGCGCTGAATGCGGCAGTGGAAGCGGCCCGCGCGGGTGAGCAGGGGCGTGGCTTTGCGGTGGTGGCGAGTGAAGTAAGAAATCTGGCGCAGCGTAGCGCGACAGCAGCGAAAGAGATTAAAACCCTGATCGATGAGTCGGTGGTGAATGTGCGCAGCGGTTCTGATCAGGTAGAACTCGCCAGCCAGTCGATGGAAAACATCCTGAAATCGGTCACCAATGTGACGGATATTATGGAAGAGATCGCGTCTGCTTCCAGTGAGCAAAGCAAAGGCATCACGCAGGTTGGTGCCGCGATTACTCAGATGGACAGCGTGACGCAGCAGAACGCCGCGCTGGTGGAGCAATCTTCCGCCACTTCCGCCGCGCTGGAAGACCAGGCGAACCATCTGAACAATGTGGTTGCGGTCTTTACGCTGCCACAGGGACTGGGGGGAATGGTGACAGCTACGCGGGACAAGCGCCCGGCCGCGTTGCCGGAAGTAAAATACCTGACGGCAGGATCAAAACCCGCGACAGACAGCGGTGACTGGACATCCTTCTGAGTAAAAAAATAGCGCCTGCGGGCGCTATTTTTATTTGAACAAGTTAATCCGAAGCGGGACCCGGACAGCGCCTTCCCCCATGGTGTGGGGAGCGCTCTTATCGGCCCCCGTACTATCAGGCTTCGCTGTGGTTGTACGTCGCTTTCAGTTTCGCCGGCTGGTTTGGCAGACGAATGGTGGCAGAGAGTACCAGCGAAATCACCAGCAGGGTCATAATCAGGCTGAAGGTAACGGTAAAGCCGCCAAACAGTGAGGCAATCAGTGAACCCATTACGCTGCCGATACCAAAGCCCAGATAAATCACGCCGTAGTTTTTGGTCAGATTGTTCAGACCGAAGAAATCGCTGACCAGTGACGGATACACGGTGATGGTGCCGCCGAAGCTAAAGGCGATACAGGCAATCGAGATAAAGAACGTGGTTTCATTCATGCTGGTGAACAGCAGGATGCTCATTCCGGCCAGTGAAACGACCTGTGCGATAGTAATCACACGGATGCGCGCCATTTTGTCAGACAGGATGCCGAGCACCAGACGGCCACTCAGGTTTGCGATAGCAATAATGGTGACTGCGCTGGCGGCGGTCTGCGCACTGAGATGCACCATGCCTTCGCCGATATCTTTCGCCACGCCAATCACATACAGACCGCTCATGCAGGCAGTGAGGAACATCAGCGCCAGCATCCAGTATTGCGGCATACGCATTGATTCTGCCAGCGAGAAATCACGCGCAGTAGC
This sequence comes from Erwinia sp. V71, assembly GCF_965644245.1. Lineage (NCBI taxonomy): Bacteria > Pseudomonadati > Pseudomonadota > Gammaproteobacteria > Enterobacterales > Erwiniaceae > Erwinia > Erwinia sp. V71. The sequence continues at coordinate 4,540 of NZ_CBFFRK010000172.1, read as the reverse complement.
AACACCCTGCGCACCGTTGGTCTGCTGCACTGGTGCATCCGTCATCATCAGCGCACCGAAGATAATCATCGACATCGCCAGGCCACCCCAGATCAGGAAGGTGCTCTCCAGGCTGTACACGCTGAGCAGGTAGCTGCAGATAAATTTAAAACCGAGACTGCCTAAACCGTAAGCGCCGATAGCACAGGCAGAGATCAGGCCTTTGCGTTCCGGGAACCACTTCACGCAGTTGGAGAGCGTCATCAGGTAACCCGCGCCATCCGCCAGGCCGACCAGCACGCCCGCGCTGAACCACAGCATCAGCAGACTGTCAGAGTGCGCGGTCAGGAAGAAGCCAACCGCCATCAACAGACCGGCGCCGATGGTCACGTTACGCACGCCGAAACGCTCCTGCAGTTTACCCGCAACGGAGGACGCCAGCGCCAGACCCAGGCTCAGCAGACCAAAGGAGAATGCCACCTGGCTTACGGAAGCATCCAGTTTTTGCGACAGCTGGCCGTTGAACAGGCTCCAGGTATAGACCGAACCCAGCGCGAACTGGGTAATGATAGTGCCGACCAGGGTGAGCCAGCGGGTGCGGTTGTGAGGATTCACTGCTGTTTGCGTCTTCATGATTATTCTCCCGTCCGGGAATGCTGAAATTGCAGTCATCATAAGAAAACACGCTAAACAGCAGGGGAATTCGGCATGAACTGACACGGAGACGGAATGAAATGCATGGAGTACGGCATAAACGGCATTGCCGGAGCGCTGAGATGCCGTTTATGCCAGGTGTGGTGCAGATGGGTTAAGGTTTCTGTTGTGATTTCTCCGCGACTGGATACAGCAGTTCACGGATAATCGCCGCCCGTTGCTCCGGGGTGAGCCAGAACACGGAGTGGTGTTGACTGTGTGATTCCTGATGCCAGAGCTGCTGCAACTGGCTGACAAAATGCAATGTGGAATGCATAGCGACCTCCCTGGTAGTTAACGTTAACCAAAGCGTAGGCCGGATAATGCCGAACAAATAGTGACGAGTTCAGCAATAAACAGCCGCTTTTTCGCGCGGGAATGAGCAGAAAACGCGCAGAATAATCTGATAACGATTGCAAATTATTTCAGCAGGGAGGATTGGGCGGCGCTGAACGCGATCTTTTGCCAGGCTTAAAGTCCCAACCACAGGAGGAGATATGAAAGATCGTGCATATGAATCCATTTCAAATGAGGAAGAAGTCTGCTGCCTGATAGGTCAGGCGGTGATTGAACTGAGTGATGCAAACCAGCCCGTGAATAAATCGACACTGTCACTTAAATTACTGTCGATGGCTGACCAGGACACGGATGATGAGAAGGTGATGCTGTACTGGCTTGCCCGACGGGCCATCACCCGGCGGCCTTACCCGCTGTATGAGAGCGCGGTGCGTCAGGCAAACAGCCGCTGATGCAGGTGGCGGGCAGGACGCCCGCCGTAAACCGTTTCACGCCGCGGCTTTGCGCCGCAACAGCATGCCTGGACGGGCAAACATCACGTAATTTCCCAGCAGGATCATGACCAGACCAATCACCGCATTGGCGTGCCAGACGTAACCCTCATACCAGGTCGAAAGCGTGAGCGCCACCAGCGGGAACAGCAGCGTGGCATAGGCCGCCTGGCTGGCGCCGATACGGCCGACCAGCGTGAAGTAAGCACCAAAGCCAATCACTGAACCGAAAATCGCCAGATAGAACAGCGACCCCAGATAACGCACCGTCAGCTCCGGCATAAAGCTGTCGCCGGACGCCAGGCTAATTGCCCCCATAATCAGCGCGCCATACAGCATGGCATAGCTGTTGGTTGAGAGGATCTCGAGGCCACGACGCTGATGGCGTGCGCTGATCATATTGCCCAGCGAGAAGCCGTAAGTCCCCAGCGCACTCAGACCAATCCCCATTAATAAAGACGGGGCTAACTGTGTCGCGGTTAAGTCGTGCCAGAACAGGGCAATGATCCCGCCCACGCCGAGCAGCGCGGCGGGCAGCACATTCGCGTGCGGGCGCTGGCCAAAGAACAGCAGGCTGTTCAGCGCATTGAACAGCACTGACATGGAGAAGATGACCGATTCCAGACCGCTGCTGATCCAGGCGGCGGCGTGATAGAAGCAGAAAAAGTTAAAGCCGAAAACACAGCAGCCCTGCAGCAGACAGAACAGATGATCGCGCAGACTGATACGACGCAGGCGACCGGCGAGCGTCAGCGCCACCAGCATCACCAGCGCGGAAATGAGAAAGCGCCAGAACACGGAAACCGTCACCGGGACAATGCCCTGTTGCATAACGATGGCAATCCAGGTGGTGCCCCAAATCACCACCACCATCATATAAAGTAAGACGTTCACGGCATTCCTCTTTGCGATACAATTTATCGCCAGTATTGCGCTGATTTGCGGGATAAACTTGCAGCCGCTTGTGTCCACTTGCATATTCTTGCGCTTTTTTTATCGGCGGGGTGAACAAGCACTGGTCGACATGCGTCTCACTCTTTACACTGGAAAAATGGTTTCCCTGCACTGCCCGTGATCATGCACAAGCCCTACGATACCTTTGAAAATTTGCGCCAGCATAAAGCGCGTTTGCTTAACAGTGTTTCGCTGACGTCAGGCATTCAGCTGGCGGCGTGGTATAACCGTGAAGACCGCGTCACGCAACAGAGTGACCACCATACTCTCAGCCTTTATCTTAACGACGGGCAGGATACCTGGCATAAAACCGCAGGTGGCTGGCGTAATGGCGGCGCGCCGGATCGTTTTTGTCTGATGCCGCAACAGAGCGAATCAACCTGGGATGTGCGCGGCGATCTGACGTTTGCTCATCTGTATTGCACCGATGCCCACTTGCGTCATCTGGCGGAGCAGATTTGGGACCGTCGCCCGGCCAGCATTTGCCTGGATGAGAAGATCTTCTGCGACGATGCCCGCATTACCCAACTCTACCGCCACTTCCTGCTGAGCTGTGACTGGCAACAGGCGGCGAATCATCTGACGTTAAGCACCGCATCCACCCTGCTGATCACCCATCTGTTACAACACTACAGCAATGTACAGTGGCAGGCACCGCAGGTGCGTGGTGGTCTGGCGCCATCGGTATTGCGCAATATTGTGGCGTGGATTGAGGAGCAGCTGGATGAATCGATCACGCTGGCGGACCTGGCGCAGCAGGCGGGTCTGAGCGAATTTCATTTTGCACGTATGTTTAAGCAGTCAATGAAGCTGGCGCCACACCAGTACGTGATGCAACGCCGGATGGCGAAGGCGGAACAGCTGGTGCGTCAGACGCAACTGCCGCTTACGGATATCGCGCTGGCTTGTGGTTTTAGCTCTGCCAGCCATTTCAGCAACCGCTTCAGAAGCCTGTTCGGTTATGCGCCATCGTTGTTGCGCCAGCAGCAAAGCCGCATGGAGCAGAAATAGAACGACGCGATTCAGCGAATATTATCGGTTTTTTGCGAATATTCTATTCGCCGGGAAAGGAATAGTGTTTATTACGTGTACCATTAAATGAGACTGTTGTTCCATTTATTGGTGTCTCTGCTAATAATATTATATTTAATTTTTATGGTGAATATTATTAATGGGGAATTATCAGGCGAAGGGTAAAAAAATCCCCTTACCTGTGGTAAGGGGTTGCCACTTTGGCCAACACCAGGGAAATCTTGCCAGGTAGATAACCTAGCCAAAAGTATAGGTTGAAGTCATCGTAACTGTTTTATCGGTTGTCGGCAAGAGGTAACTAAATAACTCTCTGCATATATTTTATAAATTTCACCTGGTGGCTGTGGTATACGGGCTTTGCGGCTGAATCGGTTGTTTTTTTGAGCAGAAAGAGGCGAGTGTCCCGTACTGATGACGGCTTAAGGTTTGGTGCCATGAAGGCATAAATAAAAGAGACTATAGTCTCTAATTTGCATGTCTGCCAGACGGGTTAACTGTATCGTTTGTAAATCAGCAATTTGCTTTTTATTGTTACATTTATTGTCTTTCGCATCAGCAACGCTGAAACGATAAATGGAATGATTATTATATATAATTATTATTTATGGCAATAAACACCGCTGTAATGCATTAATGTCTGTGGTCGCCATCCAGCTTTCCTGCCGGATAATCATTTACCCTATTGAAAACGACATCATCCTCTTTAATTTTTTCGCCATAGTTATCCCCGTCAATAACCGAACGTTAACCGTTTATGCCAAATCGCTGCTGATTTTGACGTATTTGTATTGCCGCTGAGCCATTAAGTTAATCAATATTTTCAATGCTTAATTTATGATTTTCTGGTATCGCGTTTTCATTTTCATCCAAAGGGAAATCTAAAAATGAAAGTACAGAAACTGGAGCAACCTGCTGCTATCAAGGTATTAGAGCCATGGGGAAGTGTTGAGGGTATGCCTGGCTCTCCGGCCGTGACATTATCAGGATTACAGAAAATCATTCCGGGTAAGGAAAATGTGGTCGTGACGCAGATTTAGTGGTAGTGGTTGATTGTCAGATACCAGCCGATGATCTTGTCGTGCATCTCTTCAGAC
>NZ_CBFFRK010000171.1:0-7252 GCF_965644245.1 Erwinia sp. V71 | reverse complement strand
GTCCCGACGGGGACGCAGACCTTTTCCCCTGTTGCTCATGCTGCGCATTCACTGCCTGCAACTCTGGTTTGATCTCATTGACAGTGCTCCCGAAGATGCCCTCCCCATGAGATGCTGCCATTTCGTCAGTTTGCCGGTATCGACTGCTGCGTCCCCGACCGCATCACCATCATGAATTTCCGTCATTTTCTGGAGAAACATAACGTCGGTGAACAGGTTCTGTCCCTGATTAACCTTAAACGGAAGCAGACAGGACTGATGATGCGCAAGGACATGATTATCGATGCCACCATCATCTCCGCTCCCTGATCTGTGAAAAATAAATCCAGCAAACGTGCCCGGAAAGGCAATCTGTGGTACTTCGGTATGAAGGTGCATATTGGCGTTACTGCATTCTTATAGGCAAGAAGAGAGGCAGCTAGTCATAAAATTCATCCGGCTTCATTAATTACTATTCAGCCTTTAGGCAACCGGCTTACCAACATGATGAACATTTACGGCGTTTATCTGCCAAACAGGCCTCCTGATAACGCCGTACAGCGCGTCAGTGGGTTTTAGCGGGTTTCGGGGCGCAGCCCTGAAACAGTCACGCAGCGCTAGCGGAGTGTATACTGGCTTAATATGATAAATCGAAGTGGGAATTCACGGAAGTGCTTCATGTAACAAGGGGAAATGCGACTGCAGGGCGTAAGTGAAAAATACGAGTATCGATGAAATGACGCCTCCTCGCTCACTCGCTCACTCGGTCGCTGCGCTCCTGCCGTGAGGCTGCGGCGAGCGTTACCGGCTCACGAATGACGGATGAAATGACAGCGCTCAAATCAGGAAAGACCGGAAGAAGGATGCGGCGTTGCCGTTTTTCCATAGGCTCCGCCCCCCTGACAAGCATCACGAAATCTGACGCTCAAATCAGTGGCGGCGAAACCCGACAGGACTATAAAGATCCCAGGCGTTTCCCCCTGGTAGCTCCCTCGTGCGCTCTCCTGTTCCTGCCTTTCGGTTTACCGGTGTCATTCCGCTGTTATGGCCGCGTTTGTCTCATTCCACGCCTGACACTCAGTTCCGGTTAGGCAGTTCGCTCCAAGCTGGACTGTATGCACGAACCCCCCGTTCAGTCCGACCGCTGCGCCTTATCCGGTAACTTTCGACTTGAGTCCAATCCGGATAGGCACGACTTAACGCCACTGGCAGCAGCCAACGGTAAGAGGATGTACAAGAGATTACTAACGCAGAGTTCTTGAAGTATCAGCCCAACTACGGCTAAACTGGAAGGACGAATTTGGTGGCAGTGGTCTTGTACACCCTGTTACCACGGTTCATAAACTTGCCGGTTTAATGAACCTTCGAAAAACCACCTTGCCGGGTGGTTTTTTCGTTTTCAAAGAAGATACGCGTTTACTCTTCGCCTCGTCAATGAAGGGTCGCATTAATTCTGCGACTTGCGCATCTCTTCTACAATACAGTACAGTTACTATGAAGTTGACGTATCCGTCACCTCATATGCTTTGTACTAACTCACGAAAAAACGGAAATAATATGTTAGCTCACGTGGTCGAACTTAAAAAAGCGACGGAACCATGCTCTTCTGGCACAGCCAGAGCATTTCGCCAGCGCGTGAAGGCAAGACGAGCAGAGCAAGGCCGATCAAACCAACAGCCTGAAAAACTCTACGGCGTACTGGTAGGCTAAATGAGCCGGTTAACCCCGGCTCATTGGTAGATACAGAGCGAAATCTTTACTTGTCCCAAACAAGTTGTCCTCGCTAAATCCATAATCATTTATAGCTATATCTCTGACTTTGCTATTTGGCTCATAGATGGCTGTGTACTCGCTTCCCATCGCATTCGCGACAGTAACAACATACGTAACAGAAATATCGAGTGCATATCCTGAAAGCGCCGTGTCATAAGGGGCTGACTCAAGGTAATGCAGCTTGGTTACCACTTTACTATCAGAAACCCCACCACCAATCAGAGCGCATAGCTTACCTTCTGATTTAATAGCACAGACGAATGCGCTAGGTTTCTTCAAATAGCCGTTATAGAGCTTAACCCAGTCCCATCCACCATTAGGTGGTAGTCTTGCAACACCGTTAGGATCAACAGCCCCAATCCATCTCTTTGACATTTCCACGTCGCTTAAAGATGCAATTTCTAAACTCCAATCCAAACTTTTAAGTTCATCAAACGCCCCCACTACTTCTGACGCAGCAAAATCATATCTCTGCTTATATCGGTGACGAACAGCTTTCATGTCGTTCATTCCCACTCAGCCCCCACTTCCTGCATCCTAGAAAATAGAGCATTGTAACGCTCATCTCTTGCCCATCCGTTTGATTTATATGATTTTTTAATTACGTAAAGTGGATTCAACATGATTACATAATGAAACTCACCAGAAGTACCAGGCTTCGTTGATATCAGTCCCAGCTCCCGTAACTTTTTCATTCTTCCTAGCCAAGTAGTCACCGCTCGCTGCCCACTAAATCCTGACTCAAATGCCAGAGCATCTTTATCCCTAATTTCGACGAATCCCTCGTCAAAAACCCGACACCATAAACTGAGGTATGTCTGTGATACAGGAGATCCAGCGCCAGCAAGGTGATCGATTATCCTATTGATATAATTCAATGTTCTTGGAATTGTTGTAAATCCATCGTGTTCTTTCCTGTTCCATATATTCAGTTCGGAAAGCTCATCCCCCCAAAGCTCTTTTATTAGATTTTCTCTTCTTTTTGATAGAGAGCGCCTACCTACTTGTTTTGCCTTCTCTGACATTTATCCCCCAAAAGTCAATTCAACATGAAACTATTATTGACAAAAAATCATTATATTCAATTAGTTATGTGTTATAACACAAAAACCAAGCACATCATTAACCAACATCTCATTTGATATGATTCTTGTTTTTTATCAGTACAAATATTGAGGTGTAATATTATTTACAGTTATGGTTTTATTTTTCAAACACTTATACATCATTTTGTGCTCGATGTGCTAGGTGTGCTCCAATGTAATCGTTGTGCTCGCTGTGCTGAATGGGGTTCTTAGGGGGTTTAAGAGGGGGAAGGGGTATTCTGAATGCGCATGAAAAAGCCCACATAAGCGGGCTTCGTCTTGTTAAATGATTCCTCGATGTCGTAGTTCGGCTTCAATAGCATCACAGGAATCACGCAAAATCTTCGTGTTGTAGTACCTGCCCATCTTTCTTCGGACAATATCGTCAAGTAAGGCATTGTTACGGTCTAACGTTTTGAGCAGGTATAGGGTTTCTCTATCCATCTTAGGATCTCCATTTTTTGTTGATGAGCTTATTGCTCACCAGTATTTATTCCGTCTGCAAATTTCCTACTCAGAATGGCATCAAAACTCGAGTTTTAGCCTACACCTCAGAAACAATTGAACATAACATCTCTTGTCCGCACCGCTAAAACAGCCTCAGAGCGTTTCTGACGTATCTTGGCCGTTTCCGGCACCTTTCCTGCCCGTAACCCCGAAAAACGCGCCTGATAAATTTTAACCCGCTGCATGACTATGCACGATAGTGAATGACAGGCGGTTTTGGGCCAATGGTAGACCGGAACCGCCAGAAAGATACCTTTCACCGCCGGAATGTCTTCGGTTTTGACCAGGTAAACTCTGCCTGATGACGCTCTTCTTCCCGAGCCGCACGCTGACTGTCCGCATAGCGTTGCGCCGCTATCTGTGCCCTCGCCCGGTTTAGTACGATGCGACGGTCAGGCTGGTTGAGTTTCCTGCCAGCAGCCCGCTCCGCAGCATTCACCGCATCGTCGATAAACTTTTTCTCCGCGGGGGTAAGGTCTGTCAGTCGCGTCATGGAACCTCCAGGAAAAAATAACGCCCTTCAGTCTGCCAGACCATGTGAAAAGCATGAAGGGTCCCCCCTCCCCCCCCCCCCGAAAAACCGGTGTGTTGATAAGTAGAATTTTCTCGTCATCTGAATCGGGGAGATTTCTATGAAAAAGTCACGTTTTACCGACAGCCAGATCATTTTCATCCTGAAGCAAGCAGAGGCCGGAACGCCGGTGGCTGAATTATGCCGCGAGCATGATATGAGCAATGCCAGTTTCTATAAGTGGCGCTCACGCTTTGGCGGGATGGATGCTTCAATGATGGCCCGCCTAAAAGAGCTGGAAGACGAAAACCGTCGCCTCAAAAAGATGTATGCCGAATAGCGACTCAAAGCCGAAATTATTCTGTTAACAAAACGAACTCTGCACATCCATCTTAGCAATACTGACCCGTATTCAAAATTTGATATTCATACCTTTCATAAAGGTATATCACCCTCTTATACTTTATCTATATACCCACAGAAATAAATTATATTATCAAAAAAAATACTTAATACTCAAAACCCCACTAGTAGCACTGTAACCACTTCCGCCAATCTGTTGCCCAACAGAACCGGATATATACAATTCATCCATCACCTTACTTTTCACACCTAATTTCACCTCACCCACGTTACGCCATCCACCCATACTTTTCTCTTCATTGTTAATACTTACACCATACCTCTCTGTATTATGCAACCAGTTAACTTCAACAAAAGGGTTAAACTCCCTTACAGTACTCTCATCCAGAATACTTTTACCCTTTAATGACGCAACAAAACCAACACGAGACTGAATATTGCCATCACCTTCAAAAGAAACCTTATCACCATTACTATCAGTAAAACCTTTTGATTTTACATTCATCCACGTAAACTGAGCCTGTGGATTTATATATATATCATTCCTCATTCCATTCACAGTCAAATAAGAACCAACTTGATAATTGTGCCCATATTCAATTGATGCTGAAAACCCTCTGCTTTTATAATTTTCCGGCAATAAAAAATCTCCTTTTACTTCATTATTAAACCAGCTATACTGAACCCATCCATCAACATAAACCCCATCTTTTTTAATTCCGTCCTGGTAATAATTACCATACACACCAACACTGTAACCATCGACTTTACCATTAGAACTATAACCACTGATATGATTTCTGGTGCTATTCTTTTGATTTGCATAGCCTCCCATCAAACCAAAATTATAAATATTTTCTCCATTACCACTTAACCTAATCAAATCCCCACCAAGCTGCAATACGTAACTATTCGATGATGTTTTACTTTGGTTGTTATCATCAACCCTAAATCTTTCATGCGTTGCAACATTACGCATCCACATGCTTGTATCTTTCCCATCTAGCTCAAGCGAATCAGAATACTGTGTATGATCATACCATCTAGTATTAAATAGTGTATTAGCTGCAAGTAAGTTAGCAATGTAACTTGCGACTTCAGGTCTATAAACAACAAAAGACTCAGAAGATTCAGAAGATTCAGAAGATTCAGTATAGATACTTGTCAAATACCATTTATTTTCATTATTACCAGATGAGTTACCTTGAACAAGAGAGTACTCATAAACCCCAGCAACAACACGACCACTTTGTACAAAAGCATCACTATCTGAACTTCCTGTCGAAATAATTTCAATTCCTTCTACCGTTTCAGCACCGCTGCCATTCTCATTTGTTACTACCACACTAGTAGTACCAGATGCATGACCGGTAATTATGAGTTTATCTGTTAAACTACTGTCATCACCAAGCACAGTACCAAGATAAAGAATACCATCATTACCGACATAGTCCCCATCGATGGTTAATGAATAACCTGCACATGCCGAACATGAATTGAGTATGATCGAACCATTATTAATGGTATCCCCAATTAAAGTTGCATATGTTCCAGAACTATCCAGTGATATATTTCCATAATTTATAATACCTCCATCTTCTGCAGACCATGTTGCCCCATCAGAAAGATTCAAAGTACTTTCTTCATTTATATTTATTGTTCCAACATCTGCGTCGCCATTAGTGGTGAATGACACAGATTCATCACTAGAACCAATATTTAAAATGGAATCACCCCCCCCTATTATATCACCATAAACACTTGAACCATAAAGAAGATTCAACACCGCATCATTCAAATATACATCACCATCCAGCGTCCCCCTATTATACACGCCATCCAATATACTCCCAGCATTGTATATTGAATAATTCCCGCCTGAAATAACCCCATAATTATCTATTTTCGTAATAACACCATCAACTTCATTAAATATTGAAACATTATCAGACGTAAAACTACCATAGTTATACAAATAGCCCAAAACACTATCAGTTGAGTTGTACACTCCATAGTTAGTAGCAACTATTTCCCCATAATTGTATAGTTCATTAATCGTTGAAAAAGTATCAGCATCAAACACAACACCATACGCTTCATAATCTGAAACAATCGTTGAGTTATTCAAATAATAAGCATAGGATATATTTGAAATAACATTATAACCAGACATTGATCCGTTATTTTCAATATATTCAACTACTGGAGATGAAAACCCAGCAGAATTCATTATAACAGTAGGGATAATCGCGCTGTAATTTAAGTTATCATACCCAGTGTCCGATGTCATCGGTGACGACATCGCCCCATTATTAACAACAGAAGAAACAATCAATTCACCAACATTTTGAAAACCATCAACAAAATAACCAACTCCACCATAAAAATATGAATTATTAGTAAAAGAAAACGGTGAGGTAGGTGAATCAGTGTTAGGCGTTGTAAGTAGTGATATATACGTATTACTAATCGAACCATTATTTACAAATGACGAATCAGGAGTACCGTAAAACAAAAACGAATATTCATATACTGCGTCATTCGTAATAGTAACATCATCATTAACTATTACATCAACTTCTTCACCATTATAAGAATAAGACACTCCATCTGAACTTTCCGTTATATACACAGTATCTGAAATCGCACGGAAAGAACAAAGTAAACATAATGTAACCATCAAGTTAAACCTCATGTAATCACCATCATTGCTGATGCCTCCATGTGGTTACTACGTGGTAGATATAATAAAACTAGGCCATGATAATTAATTCAACAACAAAAAAATGAGAGCACATGAAATATTAAGGAAGGTGCGATTTAATCTTCAGTTATAAGAACATAACAATTTCATTGACATAGATTTATCACGATGCCCGCTCTTGCCAGCTATTCCTCCCGCAAAAAACAGTTCCTCGACCGTATGGAGGTTCTCGTCCCATGGCACGATATCGCTGATATGCTGCTTCCCTGCTATCCCTCGTCCCGACGGGGACGCAGACCTTTTCCCCTGTTGCTCATGCTGCGCATTCAC
>NZ_CBFFRK010000170.1:0-7442 GCF_965644245.1 Erwinia sp. V71 | reverse complement strand
CAGGATAGCTTATCGGTAGCTAACCGTCCCTCCATCCACATGACCAAGCGTTGCACTTATTATCTGAATTCGCGCAGTACCACTTTGATAACTCCCCTGCCGCGCACAAAATCCTCGCCAATGCGGCAATTCCGGTGGTGGAAATCGGCGGTGTTAACCGTGCGCCGATTGGTATCAGCGTCGGCTGCGATTACGCCAGCGCCGTGAAACTGCTGGTGCAGGAGATGATCGCCAGCGGCTACCGCAATCCTGGCCTGCTCTGCTCCCACGATCAGCAGAGCATCTTCCAGCAGATGCTGACTGGCTGGAACAGCGCGATGCTGGCGGCCAACCTGTCGCCGCATCGGGTGGTCAGCACTCCGCGCCCACCCACTTTCACTACCGGCCACAGCCTGCTGCCGGAAATCCTGCTCACCTGGCCAGAGCTGGATCTGCTGATTTGCACTGCCGATGATGTTGCCTGCGGCGCGATCCTCGCCTGCCATAATCAGGGCATTACCGTCCCACAGCAGCTGGCGATTGCCGGCATTGGCGGCAGCGAGCTGGCGGGCATCTGCTCACCGGCACTGACCACCATGACCGTCAGCTGGCAGGACATGGCGACCCGCGCAGCCGAAAACTTACTGGCGCTACTGAAAGGCCAGCAGGTGACGGAAATCAGCACCACCACTGCACGGCTGGTGAAGCGCGCCAGTACCTGATAGTTTTCATATTTCAGTCTGTTAGCCCAAAACCGTGACATTCGCCAGCCAGCCGCCTACACTTGGCCTGATTTGTTTTAAGGAAGCGTCAAAATGAGCGATAAGCCAAGAACGCCGCTATCCCTGCCCGATGGCGCGGATAAGCTGCTGCTGCACTCCTGCTGTGCGCCCTGTTCGGGTGAATTGATGGAAGCGATTCAGGCATCAGGCATTGATTACACCATTTTCTTCTACAACCCGAATATTCATCCGCAGAAGGAGTACCTGCTGCGCAAGGAAGAGAATATCCGCTTTGCTGAAAAGCATGGCGTGCCGTTTGTCGATGCCGATTATGACACCGATAACTGGTTTGAACGCGCCAAAGGGATGGAGTGGGAACCGGAGCGTGGCGTGCGCTGCACCATGTGTTTCGATATGCGTTTCGAACGTACCGCACTCTATGCATGGGAAAACGGGTTTTCCGTTATTTCCAGTTCACTGGGCATTTCGCGCTGGAAAAATATGCAGCAGATTAACGACTGCGGCCAGCGGGCGGCAGCGCCGTATCCGGGCATGAGCTACTGGGACTACAACTGGCGCAAAGGCGGCGGTTCGGCGCGCATGATTGAAATCAGCAAACGTGAGCGTTTTTATCAGCAGGAGTATTGCGGCTGCGTCTATTCACTGCGAGATTCCAATCTGCATCGAAAATCACAGGGGCGGCCACTGATCAAGCTGGGCGTGCTCTATTACGGTGATGAAGAAGAGTAGAAACAATTAAGGCCACGCAATGTGGCCTTAATATTATGTGAGAAATAACGTTATTTTTTCTTTTTCTGCTTTTTCAGCAACGCACGGATCTGTTTCAGTTCGCTGCTGCTCAGCTGTGTGGACGCCTCTTCTTCAACAAGCTGGCTGTCAACATCTGACGCCGCAGGGGCGGATAAGGTGGCCAGCAGTCGCTGACTGACTTCCTGACTGAGCGAGATTTGATTTTCCAGCGCCAGAGTTTTTAGCGTTTCTTTTAGCGCCGGGTCGATCTTAATCGTTAAACTAACAGTACCTGTCATACCTTTCACTCCTGGTTAAAGTCTCCATCACCGTAGCGTAGCTTGTGAAGATTTAACAGACTGTCATAAAAATTTAATATTCAGCAATTTGCGATGAAAAATCACGGAGTACCGACTCATCCAGCTGCCAGAGATCGCCCTGCAACTCCGCGCACAGTTTAGCGACATAGGTCACCAGAAAATCGATATTATGCTGCGCCAGACGTTTGCCTTCGGCGGTTTGCATGGTATCGGCTAAGGTAAACAGCTTTTTCTGGAAATGATCCAGCGTCCACTGCGTATCATCCAGCACCCGGTCTTTACCCAGCGGGTCATTACTGTCAAACAGTGGTCGCCCCAGCGCACCAGAGGTATAAAAGACGCGCGCCAACCCAATCGCTCCCAGCGACTCCAGCCGGTCAGCATCCTGGACAATTTTCGCTTCCAGCGTCAGTGGCGGTACGCCTGCGCTGAAACTGTGCGCATGTACCGCGTGTGCCACCGCGTCATACAGTTCCCCCGGGAAATCAGCGAAATCCTCACGCAGGATGCGGCGGGTTTCGGTGGCCGCCTGGCTGGAGGCCAGATGACGTTCAGGGTGGTTTTTCGGCAGGTTAACAATATCGTGGAAATAACAGGCGGTCAGCACCACCAGCGGGTTAGCATCGGTATCGCGCATAATGCGCTGTGCGGTTTTCCAGACGCGTTTCAGATGCGCCACGTCATGCGCCTGATCGTTCTGTGGCCAGCTTTTATACTGCCACTGTTCAAAACGGGACTGCCAGATTTCAAGGGACGTTGATGACATAGATTCTCCCTGTGTAACTTACTTATGAAAGCATTATCAGTTGCCAGCGCTGAGCAACCCTGCGCTGCTCAGTGATGTTCGTTTATAAGCGATAACTGATAACACTTTTATGACACGTAAGTAACGCTTAATGCAAGCCATGAAACACGAATAAGTTAAACGAGATCCAAATCAAATTTTGGCCGCAAAAAATGGCTGACGCGTGACGCACATTTCTTCTGCCCTTCGTTCAACTGATTTAATGCGACAGGCTCAAAAACATAAGCGTCAATAATGACGTAGCTGAGATTTTGCCGAAACCGGTTTCATGATTCATACCCTGACTAAATCGATTACACTTTATTAATAACTTAACTCAAATTTCCAGTCCGAAAGTAATAAAACACGCTAAATACTCGCAATAACACACAGTAAAACAGTAAGATATACAGCAGCGATTCCGACATTTGGGTTGACGATAACGAACCAGCTATTGCTGGAATTTGGGGTTATCCCTATAGTTGCTACGGGTAAATCTTTCCCCAGGCGTATTTGATTAGCTGCACTCATCATTTTTGACAAATAGTCGAAACGTTTCGCGCCAAGTGATGGTAGGATTTCTTTGCCTGATCATGGCGGGTAAAACGATCGGGAGTGCCAATAGTGAGTACAACGAGGTAAATCATGAAAGAACGGCCGATTCTTTTTTCTGATCAGCGCGTGCGCGCACTGCTGCTGGGTCAGCAAACGCAAACCCGGCGGATTATGAAGTCGCTGGCGTTTGCGCCGGGTCAGGATAACCACGAAGGCTGCTATGGCTTTGATGTCAGCAGCAACCAGCAGCGCGGACGCCATATGCTGGAAATGGCCGATCTGACCTACCAGTGCCCGTTTGGTCAGCCTGGCGACCGTCTCTGGGTGCGGGAAAGCTGGCGCGGACCGATTGTGCCGAAAGAGCTGTTAGCCGAGTACGAAAAATCGCCTGAGGCGTTTCGTGATACGAGTTACTGCCACTATCGTGCCGACAGCACGGAACTGAGTTCAGTGCTGGATGAAGATGTCGAGCAGTTTGGCTGGCAGACCGGCATTCATATGCCCCGCTGGGCCAGCCGCATCGACCTTGAGATCACTGCGGTCCGTGTAGAGAAAGTGCAGGATATCAGTGACGATGACGTCATGGCAGAAGGTGTGCAAAGCGATTCACACTTCCTGAACAGCTTTTTCACCATGAAAAATGAAGCGATTGCGCCAAAAGAAGCGTATAAGCAGGCATGGGAAAAACAGTATGGCACCACCAGCTGGGCCGTCAACCCGTGGGTGTGGGTGATTGAATTTACGCGCGTCTGATTGCGCGCCAGCACAGCAACCGGCCAGACTTTTCTCATTGCCAGTGACGCACATTGCGGCGCGAATCACAGACAGACACCGCAGTAAGTGATTGAATAGCCGCCTTGAATGCCGTTCCCCTGTCGGGCAAGATGCCGCAGTGAATCGCCAGCCAGGTCTCTTTTCTCTGCTTCCGCGCCTGCGAATTATCCGTTGCGGAAATGCCCGTGCTGCGGCATGTTAGTTACAGCGGCAGACGGGCAACCACAGTGAGCAGAAGAATGATTAAATGGCCGTGGAAAGCAAACAGCGATGATCCCCTCTCAGAACTCCCCTGGCAGCAGGCGCTGGCAGTGCCGGTCTTTGCCGCGCTGACGCCCGCCGACGAGCAGGCGCTGGTGCGTATGGCGCAGCGCTTTCTGCAGCAAAAACGCCTGATCCCTCTGCAACATGTCGAACTTGATGCGCTGAGCAGCGCCCGCATCGCCCTGCTGTTCTGCCTGCCGGTGCTGAAACTTGGCCTCGAGTGGCTGGATGGCTTCTACGAAGTGGTGATCTACCCTTCCCCGTTTGTGGTCGACGATGAATGGCAGGACGATTTCGGCCTGGTGCACAGCGAGCGCATTGTGCAGTCAGGGCAAAGCTGGCTGCAGGGTCCGGTAGTGCTCAACTGGCTCGATATTCAGGACTCCTTTGATCTGTCTGGCTTCAATCTGGTGGTCCATGAAGTCGCTCATAAACTCGATGCACGCGGCAGCGGCCATACCAATGGCGTACCGGCGATCCCGCTGCGTGATGTGGCGGGCTGGGAGCATGACCTGCACGCGGCAATGGACAGTATTCAGGAAGAGATTGATCTGGTCGGCGAGAATGCCGCGACGATTGATGCCTATGCGGCCAGCGATCCGGCGGAGTGTTTCGCCGTGCTGTCCGAGTACTTTTTTAGCGCTCCGGAGCTGCTAAGTCAGCGTTTTCCGTCACTTTATCAGCGCCTTCAGCGCTTTTATGGTCAGGACCCGTTAAAACGGCTGGAAAACGGCGGCTGGCAGCGGGAACATGGCGATACCGTACATTAAGCAGCCTGGCCTGCTGAAAGCGCAGCCAGTTGAAAGCTAATGTGTTTTTTGCTGTTGACAGGGTGTGATGCTACCGCTAATATTCGCCCCGTTCACACGATTCCTCTGTAGTTCAGTCGGTAGAACGGCGGACTGTTAATCCGTATGTCACTGGTTCGAGTCCAGTCAGAGGAGCCAATTTAAAGAAGCCAGATGTCTACGGACGTCTGGTTTTTTGCTTTCTATCAATTGGTTATCCCCTTCCCAATGTCTACCCACGTCTGTTAAAAAGTACTCAAAGCTACACCTCATTGTTGTTATATTCGTTGGTACAACGGGTTCGATTTGTTTTGTACCATCATGTGGAGGGCTGAAACATGGCGCTTACTGACGTTAAGATAAAAAAATCAAAGCACTCTGATAAGCCCGTCAAGCTCACTGACGGCTTTGGCATGTTCCTGCTTTTGCATCCAAATGGCTCAAAGTACTGGCGTATGCAGTTCCGCTTTGCAGGTAAACAGAAAACCCATGCGTTAGGTGTCTACCCGACCGTTTCCTTAGCGGAAGCCAGAGAACGTCGTGACGCAGCCCGTAAGCTACTGGCTAATGGTATTGACCCTTCTGCTAAAAAGCAGGAAGACAGGCTGGAAAACAGTGGCGCGTTCTCTTTTGAGACCATCGCACGACAGTGGCACAGCACCAATAAAAAGTGGTCAGCAGATTATGGAGCCAAAATTCTCCGCACCTTTGAAACCTATATCTTCCCTGTTATTGGCAATCGCCATGTTGCTGAACTGAAAACCCGCGACCTGCTGGTGCCGATAAAAGCGGTTGAGGATAAGGGGTTTAATGAAGTGGCTATGCGTCTGAAACAACGCACTACCGCTATCATGCGTTACGCTGTTCAGCAGGGCATTGTCGACTACAACCCCGCACAGGAAATGTCAGGGGCCGTTAACACGGGTAAACGTCAACATCGTCCAGCTTTGCCGTTTGAACGCTACCACGAGTTTTTAGGACGTGTTGACAGCTATAAAGGCCGGTTGCTCACCCGACTGGTGGTGAAACTCACCCTGCTGATTTTTATCCGTTCGAGCGAACTTCGGTTTGCCCGCTGGGCAGAAATCGATTTTAAAAAATCGTTATGGACGATACCGGAAGAGCGCAAAGCGGTTAAAGGCGTGAAAAACTCACACCGTGGAGCCAAAATGAAAACCCGGCATTTGGTGCCACTCAGTCAACAGGCCGTTACCATTCTCAGAGAAATACAGCAAATCAGTGGTGACCATGACTTCATTTTCATTGGCGATCACTATGCCGATAAGCCGATGAGTGAAAACACGGTCAACAAGGCGTTACGCACAATGGGCTACGACACCCGGAAGGACGTCTGCGGTCATGGCTTCCGTACAATGGCATGTAGCTCCCTGATAGAGTCTGGCTTATGGTCAAAAGACGCCGTTGAACGCCAGATGGGGCATCAGGAACGCAATAATGTTCGTGCTGCCTATATCCATCAGGCCGGGCATCTGGACGAGCGCAGACTTATGCTGCAATGGTGGGCTGATTTTCTCGATGCTAACCGGGAAGGCATGGTCAGGCCGTTTGAGTTTGCGCACAACGGATAATGTTAGAAGACCGAAAATGACGTTATATCGTTTAGCCATTAGATGTATTAGCTCAGACTTGATCTGACGGTACTCAGTGGCAAGACCCAATCAAAACTTACGGTCTTCAATTAGCAGGCCTTACAGATAGCGGATAAGATTTATACCATCAGTTGCGGACACGAACGTTTGTGGCAATATTTTCTAACGAGAAGAATTATGAAGTATCAGGAGACATTGCAGGGCTTATTGTTAGATGACCCTATAAGAATGAAGGCCCTTTGCGCCATTCAATCCTTAAAGCTCAATGATGGCTGGATTGGTGCCGGGTTTGTACGAGATGCGGTATGGGATCACTTACATGGTTATAAGCAAGTACAAATTTCTGGTGATGTGGATGTTGTCTGGTTCGATTCAGAACGTTGTAATCCAGCTCACGATAGCGACTTGGAAGAGCGGCTTTGCCAACGCTTTCCTGAGTTCGACTTTTCTGTGAAGAATCAAGCCAGAATGCATCAACGTAACGGTAATCTTCCTTATCTCTCAACAGAGAATGCGCTGCTGTACTGGCCTGAGACAGCCACGGCAATCGCCGTCAGAATAGGAGAGACGAATTTTCTTGAGATTATTGCGCCCTATGGACTTGATGAACTGTTTGAATTGCGCCTGAGACCGACTCCCCCATTTGAGCGTGAAAAACTTAATATTTTTAGGCAACGTGTCGCCAGAAAAGGATGGATGGAACGTTACCCTAAATTGCAGTTTATCATTCCTGAATAACGTTAGTGATATCAGCTACTGGCAAGTTGACCGCCAGATTAAGTTTAGCTCTATGCCGCAGCATTGTCAGATCAGGTCTGAGCTAAGGAAGGTGCGATTTAATCGTCAATTATGAGAACATAACCCTTTCTTTGACATAGACTTTTCACGATGCCCGC
>NZ_CBFFRK010000169.1:0-7760 GCF_965644245.1 Erwinia sp. V71 | reverse complement strand
GAGCACTGAACAGCAGGCCAAGAAAATGCCTCGGGTTCCGGCAGCCTTCAGTGGTCTTTGCAGAGTTAAGACAGGCGACTTAGCGTTGCACTTCGAACTTGAATCCGCCGAGAACTGTTAATCAATAATCTGCAACAGGGCATTACGCGCAATAACGTTGCTGCCTGTAAAGCAATAACACGACAAATCATCGCTAAACCAGGCGGCACTGTCGCTGGCAAACGAAAGCACCATCAATAGCGTGTAAATTCGCTCAGCCACAGCAATAACAGATCATATTTGACTTTTGTCAGCAAATAACACCTGTAATTTTATTTTATACAGATGAGTAAGAGTGGAAAATAAATACTCAATATAACATTCACCATTTGGAATTAAATATTCATAAAAATCAAAATGATGAATACAGGTTAAAAATAAAAAATCAGCCTGTGGAAACAACGATATAATTAACACTATAAGCAAAACAACAATCAGCTTAAGCATAATCTGAAACTACTGTCTCACTTCGCGAAAAACTGGACGTCAAATAGCAAACCAGGCAATGCTTTTTATCAGAAGAACAAACTTGCCTGCACTGTAAAATAAAAACGCTCAGGAGTGCCTGTGAAAACTGAAATATTTAATATCTGGCCAACGGGTGATGCGCCGGGCGCCAGCGATTCGCGCGCGCAGCCGCAGATCGTTGATACCGCGGGTCCCTTTGAACCGCACGATCGCGCCGCAACCGGCGTCCGTTGCCCGGAAATTGCCATGTGGCACCCTGAGAAATCTAACGGCATTACCCTGCTGGTCGCCCCGGGCGGCGGCTATCAGCGCATTATGATTGACCGTGAAGGCAGCGCACTGGCGCTGTTCTTTACCACCATGGGTTACACGCTGGCGGTGATGACCTATCGCCTGCCTGCTGATGGTCACCACGAAGGTGCCGACGCACCGCTGGCCGATGCTCAGCGTGCCGTGCGTCTGCTGCGTGAACGCGGGCAGCAGGGATTAAACGGCCAGCACATTGTGATGATGGGCTTCTCGGCCGGTGGTCATGTTGCCGCCAGCCTTGGCACCCGTTTCGGGGAAAAAGTCTACCCGCTGCAGGACGCCGCCGATCATCACCCGGCGCGCCCGGACGCACTGGTGCTGCTCTATCCGGTCATCAGCATGCGTGACGGGCTGGCGCATGAAGGGTCGCGTGAAAGATTGCTGGGAAGAGATAACAGTCAGGGCACTCAGCAGGCGTATTCGCTGGAGACGCGTGTAACCCGTGACACGCCGCAAACTATGCTGATCCATGCCGTGGATGACGATGCCGTCTGCGTGAATAACAGCATGGTGTTTTTCACTGCTCTGCGGGAAAACGATGTGCCGGTGGAATTACATTTTTACGAGAAAGGCGGGCATGGTTTTGGCATTCGTGGCGTCGCCGATCTGCCGCTGGCCAGCTGGCCGATGCTGGTGACGGAGTGGTTACGCGCACGGACATGGTGACGAGCGTTCCGGGCCGTCAACGGCCCGGAAACTAAACCGTTGTTACGACTGTGGCGCAGCCCCTTCCGTCGCTTCTGGCTTCACTTCATCCTGTGCTGCAGCGGCAGGTTCCGCTGCCGGTTCTGCCGCAGCCGCTTCCGGTGGCGTCATAATGCGCTGCCAGCCTTCCTGCAGCTGCTTAACATTTGTTTCCGCCTCACCCTGTGGCTGCATCAGGACCATGGTCAGCTCCTGCGTCAGCTGCTGGCGCAGTTCCTGATTCAGCATCGGCAGCGTCAGGCCGGACAGGAACGCCTGGCGCAGTTTCTGATACTGCTCCGGCGCAATATCCACCACCGCATTCTGCTGTGAACGCAGACGCTGGCTCATCAGCACATCGGTACTGGTGCGCGCATAGGTGGCGAACAGCTTGTTCAGCTCAATGCTTTTCTGCGCCATCAGCGAGTCGAACTCATCCTGCGGCAAACCGTTATCACGAATATTCGCCAGTTCACGCGCAATCAGATTCATATTGTTTTCCAGCGTGGCATTGCCGGAATCGATATTGATCGCACACTGCGCACGCTGATACAGCACACGGCAGTCAAAACCAACCTGCACACCCTGCGCTTTGCTGTCGCTCAGTGTGCGCTGCACATGCCAGAACAGCGCTTCACGCGCCAGATCACTCTGCCAGTAACGCATCAGATTCTGCGAATCACGAATCGGCTGCCACGGCGAATCCCACACCAGCGCGAGGCGATCCTGGCTGAGATTGCTGTTCACCAGATTCACCGGCTGATGCGGCAATGGCGACAGCGTCGGCATCGGCGCAGGCGTTTCACGCTTGCCTTCCAGCGTGGAGAATGTCTTGTTGATCTGCTCGGACAGGCTGCGGCTGTCCACATTCCCGACCACGAACAGCGTCATGGCGTCCGGGGTGTACCACTGTTTGTAGAAACCGCCGAGCTGTTTCACATCCACCGGTGCTTTGCTGGATTCTGCCGGATCATGTGCCAGCAGCAGTGAGCCTTTCAGGCGGTAGCGCCACCAGACATCCTGTGGATTGCCCGGATACGTGGCAATCGGGTTATCTGCCGTCAGCGCGGTGTTTACGACGTCATCATTCACCGCCATCTTACCTGCCGTCGCCGCCAGCCAGTTCAGCGCTTCTTTCAGCAGCTCCGGGCGGTTGTTGGGCAGACTGAGGTTGTACTGGGTGAAATCGTAGGACGTGACAGCGGGCGGCAGCGGGCGATTAGGGTCAATACCCTGTTGCCACAGCGCACGCTGCTGGTTGGTATCCAGCGCGGCATTATGCACCAGCGCCAGACGTGGTAATAAATGGCTGAATCCGACCTGCTGGGCATTCTCCACCAGCGATCCGGTATTCACCATTAAACGAATTTCAATTCTGTCGCTGGGACGCTGCGGCGTAGTCAGCAACTGCCAGCTAAAACCATTATCTAATTTTCCCTGCTGCCAGGCAGGGTCGGGTTGTAGTGTTTCAGCCTGCAACGTACTACTGGCCACCGCCAGCAACACTCCACCAACCAAAAGACGTATTCTGGTGCCCTGCATGTGAACCCCTACTCAATCACAAACCAATAATCATCGCTGGCGCTGTGCCGCTTGTCACGATCGTTCCCGCTGATCGCCAGGGGAAACGGCTGCATTCAGACCACCGCTTGTTAGACCACGCAATAGCTGAGTTGTCGCACAACGAAGTGAAAAATCATGAAAAAAAACAGTTGGGGTTTATTATGCAAATGCCCGCAGTAAGGGCAAGCTACTGCGGGCATTTGGCGGAGATTTCAGATAAATAAGTCGTCCTGAGCGCGATTTTACACCGTTTTTTCCTGTTTCGCCGGTGAGGAGAGTGTCGCTTTCATCTGTTTCTCATCAAGCTGACCGACCCACTTCGAAACAAAGACGGTTGCCACGCCGTTACCGACCAGGTTAGTCAGCGCACGCGCTTCTGACATAAAGCGGTCAATACCGAGGATCAGCGCCAGACCGGCGACCGGCAGATGTCCCACCGCCGAGATGGTGGCCGCCAGCACGATAAAGCCACTACCGGTCACACCCGCCGCCCCTTTCGAGGAGAGCAGCAGCACCACCAGTAACGTCACCTGATGCATAATATCCATATGACTGTTGGTGGCCTGAGCAATAAACACCGCCGCCATGGTCAGATAGATGGACGTCCCATCGAGGTTAAACGAGTAACCGGTCGGGATGACCAGACCGACGACGGATTTTTTACAGCCCAGACGCTCCATTTTCTCCAGCATACGCGGCAGCGCTGACTCAGAAGAGGAGGTGCCCAGTACGATCAGCAGCTCTTCTTTGATGTAGGCGATAAAGCGGAAGATGCTGAAACCGACCGAACGCGCAATCAGGCCCAGTACGATCACCACAAACAGAATACAAGTGATATAGAAGCAGACAATCAGCTGGCCGAGCTGCACCAGCGAGCCCACACCATATTTACCGATGGTAAAGGCCATGGCACCGAACGCACCAATTGGCGCGACACGCATAATCATATTGATGACGCCAAAGATCACTTTAGAGAAGCTTTCGATGACGTTAAACATCAGGGTGCCTTTGTCACCCAGATGATGCAGCGCGAAACCAAACAGCACGGCAAACAGCAGCACCTGCAGAATATTGCCGCTGGCAAAGGCGCCAATCACGCTGCCGGGAATAATATCAAGCAGGAACGGGATAATCCCCTGCTGCTCCGCCTGCTGGGCATAGACCGCGACCGCTTTGGCATCCAGCGTCGCCGGGTCGACATTCATGCCTGCACCCGGTTCCAGCAGGTTGACCACGATCAGACCGATAATCAGCGCCAGGGTGCTGACAATTTCAAAATAGAGCAGCGCGACCGCGCCTGTGCGCCCGACCGCTTTCATGCTCTCCATGCCAGCGATACCGGTGACCACCGTACAGAAAATCACCGGTGCGATAATCATTTTGATCAATTTAACAAAGGCGTCGCCCAGCGGTTTCATCTGCGCGCCAAGTTCGGGGTAGAAGTGGCCCAGCAAAATACCAATAGCGATGGCGGTAAGAACCTGGAAATAGAGACTTCTGAACAGTTTCATGAATATGCTTCCGTTAAGGACAGGTGATGCGAGTGATGTTGCGCCCCGTCATACTTCAGGTGCAGACCGCGGCTTAGCGCTTTGCTGCAGCTCAAATTATTAAGGGGTATATCGTTAGAATGTATTGTCAGCGGAAAATAACACCCACTTAACAAGATTGATATAACCTGACACAACTTGCGGAAACCATAATCTCCTTTTATGAACTGAAACGCTTCAGCAAAAGATTATGTTACAGATAATACAGATAGTGATGACTTACCCCTGCTGCGGGTTATCACCCTCAGGCGCGCTAAGCCAGTGCTCAAAAGCCGCCAGCGGCAGTGCCTCAGAATAGAGATACCCCTGCGCAATATGGATGCCACGCGCCAGCAGCCAGTCGCGTTGCTCCGCGGTTTCCACCCCTTCGGCCACCACATCAATCGCAATAATCTCGGCAATCGCCGCGACAATTTTCATCATGGTGTCGTCATCTGGCAGAGCGGCAACAAAGCTGCGGTCCATTTTCAGTTTGTTGATCGACAGCGATTTGAACTGATGTAAGGAGTTAAGATTGGAGTAGCCCATGCCGAAGTCGTCCAGCGCCACCGAAATACCGACGCGTTGCAGCTCGCTCAGCAGCGCGACAGCCTGTTCCGGGTCGCCCACCTGCGCCGTTTCGGTAATTTCCAGCACCAGACTGCCAGGGCGGATACGATAATGCGACAGTAAATCCTGCAAATGGGTGACCACGGCCGGGTCACCCAGCTGCACCGCGGAAATATTAACGCTGAGCGGCAACTCAATGCCGCGTTTCTGCCAGCCCGCCAGAATACGGCAGGCTTCTTCAAACACCCACTGCCCGAGGATGCCGATCACCCCCAGCTCTTCCGCACCGGTAATAAAATCTTCCGGCAGACTGTAGCTGCCATCCGGCTGACGCATCCGCAGCAGGGCTTCCGCCCCGACCAGTGCGCCACTACGCATATCCACCTGTGGCTGCAGGAACAGTGCAAACTGCTCCTGTTCCAGCCCCAGCAAAATATCGTGCTCCTGCGTGAGACGCTTTTGCGCCCGTTCGGTCAGATGCGGATCAAAGAACAGGATCTGGTTTTTTCCCTGATGGCGCGCGGACATCATCGCCGACGTCGCACGCCGCAACAGTTCCACCGCTTTCAGCGCGTCATCATCGCGTTGCGCCATACCGATGCTGATATTTGGCCGCAACTGCATATGCTGCAGGGTAACGGGCTGCGTCAGGCGCGCCATAATCGCGCGGGCCTGGCGAATGGCGCGGAACGGCGTACTGGCACGTTTAACCAGCAGCGCAAAATCACTGACCGTCAGTTGCGCCAGCACCGTGCGATCGTCCAGGCAGCCGCGGATTTTCTCCACCAGCGTCAGGGTCAGCGCATCGCGCTGCTCATCAGTCAGCACTCCTGCCGCTTCCTGCAGCGTCTCAATGCGCAGCAGCATCACGGTAAAACCTTTCTCCGCGCCGGCAGCCTGCAGGTGTTGTTCCAGCAACGCGAGGAACAGCGTTTTATTCGGCAGGTCAGTCAGAACAAAGTGCGTGGTCAGGCGACTCATCTCATCATGAACCGACTCCAGCACCTGCTGATTACGGTTATAACTGCGGATCAGCATGCCGATTTCATCATCGCGGTGACGCGCCGGGATCGCCAGTTTGTGCGTCAGAATCTCCTGCGGCGGCAGTTCCTGTAACCTGCGCGCAATATCGCGCAGCGGATGCACAATCAGCCGGTTGATGCACCAGCTGATGGCCACCGACAGGATCAGCGCCAGCAGCAAATAGGTGGTGAGCATGGTGGAAACCATGCTGAGAATAAACTGATAAACGCGCCACGAATCCGCCTGCAGCACCAGATACGCCAGCGGTTTCGGCACCGCAGTGCGGTCGGAGGAATAGAGCGGCACCGTAATTTGCACCGGCAGCTCAAACAGGCGCGCCACCCAGCGCGGCACAGTTTTTTCCGTGGCAAAATCGGTCTGCAATGCCTGAAACTCATTCGGCAACACAATATCCGCACGCGACAGAATGCCCGCAGGTTTCAGAGAGTGAAGGATGCGTTCGGCTTCGACAATATCGGCGCGCAGTACCGCTTCTGACAGCGGGACACGTACCGTATGCGCGATATTCTCCATTTGCTGGGCGTAGTCAATCTTGCGCTGCTGCACAAAATGGAAAAGCTGGATCACGATAAAGATGCAGATGGTGATGATCGCGACCACGGATACGGTCGCCATCTGCTTAATCGTAAGTGAACGACTGACGCGCAAGGTTGTTCTCCAGAACACCGCTAAGGAATAAGAAGGCAAAAACTGCCCCGAGTATATCCCATGGAGGGTCTTTTTTAATCCCGCAGAACAGTGCGGACATCCATGTTTAAGTGTTTTCCGAAACGGATGCTCACCTTTTATTTAAAATCAGCATAAGGTGACAACGGTTGCGGCGGCATATCCAGATCGCCGTCCCAGCCTGCCATGGAGTAACGCAGATACAGCAGTCCCTGGCTGGGGGTGTAATCCTTCGCCTGCTGAATGTCCACGCCCAGGCCCAGCGTCCAGTGCGACGTTAAACGGCGCTCCACCACCGCCTGTAAAGTATAACCTACGCCGCCGCCCGTGCTGGCCGCTGAAGGCGAATTGTCGCTGGGGGTGAAGCCGGGATCGACCGGATAGCGCAGCTGGCTTTTGCTGCGTGAGTGTGACCACGAGAGCGAGCCGGAGAGATCATACGACCAGTTTTCCGTACGCTGCCGCCAGCTGACGGGCAACGCCAGCGAGAAGTAGCTTTGCGGGCTGTAGTAACCGCCCTGACCAAATGAATAACCGCTGAGGTCCTTCTGGTAGTGCCACAGCATGCTGCTCACTCCCACCGTCATACGGCGGTGGTTGTCATTAATCAGCTTATAGTAGTAGCCGCCCATCAGCCGCTCACGCGAGTTATCTGCAACATTTTTACCGGTGATTTGATGCGCGCTGAGATCGGCCCAGACGCCGTGCGCTTCACCCTGATCGTAACTCAGTCCGACAGCACCGCCCGTCGCCACCACCCCGCCCCAGCTGCGACCGCCCTCCGGGCTGGGATCGCGCGCACCGGCAAAGGAGAGGGCGGATTCAAGTTCGAAGTGCAACGCTAAGCCGCCTGTCTTAACTCTGCAAAGACCACTGAAGGCTGCCGGA
>NZ_CBFFRK010000168.1:0-7821 GCF_965644245.1 Erwinia sp. V71 | reverse complement strand
CTGAAGAGATGCACGACAAGATCATCGGCTGGTATCTGACAATCAACCACTACCACTAAATCTGCGTCACGACCAGAATTTGACTTCCACTGCCTGGCAAAAAAAATATTTGGTCTTCCTGATTTTTATGGAAATAACTTCTCTGCTTTTATTGACTGTTTATCAAGTTTACGTTATCCAGAAGATGCTATGACATCTTTTAATATTAATAAAAATGAAAAACTTTTTTTGCATCTGAAAAATATCGATAAGATAGATCCCGGACTCAAAGGAAAAATAATAAAGTCTTTGGATTTTATCAACGAACGTTCATTGTTTATGGGTGATGATGAATTGATCATAGTTGATGTGGTTTAAAATAAGACAGGAGCGATACCCGTGTTCCTTCCGCCTTTTTACCTTTAGGCGGAGCGGTAGCGTATGCAGAGTAAAAATGCGCGTCGGGGCCTTCGGGTTAACGGACTGCCTGGCCCTTAGCATAACGCATTGTGCCACCCACAAACCATGCAGAAAAAGAACTAACGAGTTTAATAGGGTTATTCTTTAAATATTGGGGCGGACAGAACCGCCCCGTGGATTTTTATTTCAGAATAGTAAAGGCCGTGGTGACATGTTTCACCCCGCTGACCCGGCTGGCGATATCCGCCGCCGCCTTCCCTTCGCGATCCGTCACTAAGCCCAGCAGGAACACTTCACCATTTTCCGTGGTCACTTTCACGTTGGAGAATTTCACCTGCTCACTGCTCAGCAGCTGTGAACGGACTTTGGTGGTGATCCAGGTATCCGACGACGCCGTGCCAAAGCTGGCTTTGCTGCCCTGACGGATTTCGTTATACACCTCGGTTGCACCTTCCACCCCCATCGCGATCTGCTTCGCGCGGCTGGAGATTTCGCTGTTTGGCGACTGACCGGTTAACAGCACTTTGCCCTGATAGGCAGTGGCGACAATGTGTGCGTCATTTTTGATTTGTTGATCTTTTGCCAGCGCATTGCTGACACGTAGTTCTAAAGTACCGTCATCGACCTGTGTACCGACTGTACGGGGATCCGTCGCCGTCTTGGTCGCCACGGCGGCGCTGCCAACAACCACTGCGGCGCAACCCTGTAGCATCAACGCGGTAAGAATCACTGCAACTGCAGATAATGCCTTCATTTAAGCTCCTTCAGACATCCTGGTGGGGAAACAAGGTGTTATCTATCAAATCGCACAGGCAGTTCACGGTTAACATGTGCATCTCCTGTATCCTTGAGCTACGGTGCGAGGGAATGCGGATCTCCACATCGTGAGGACCCAGCAAACCGGCGAGCTCACCGCCGTCATAACCGGTAAGCGCGATGATGGTCATATCACGCGTTACCGCTGCCTCTACCGCTTTCACAATATCACGGCTATTGCCGCGTGTTGAAATCGCCAGCAGGATATCTCCGGCATGGCCCAGCGCCCGCACCTGCTTGGCATAAATCTCGTCATGCAGGCGATCATTGCCAATCGCCGTCAGCAGGACGTTATCGGCACTCAGTGCGATCGCCGGTAAGCTGGGACGTTCGGTCTCGAAACGGTTGACCATACTGGCGGCAAAATGCTGAGCATTGGCGCTGGAGGTGCCGTTACCACAGCTCAGGATTTTGTTGCCATTCAGCAGGGACTGAACCATGGTCATCGCCGCCTGCGCAATAGCATCAGGCAACGCTTCCGCCGCGGCGATTTGGGTCTGAATACTTTCGGTAAAACAAACTTTAATTCTTTCCAGCATGGATTCTAATCTTCTGCATTAAACGCATCGGGAAGCCATTCAATCTGCTCCCCGGTAATCGCGACGACGTCAAAACGACAGTCGTGAGTGGCAAAACTGGCATTACGCCGTGCCAGCCACAGCGCTGCCGCCCGTAACAGCTTCTGCTGCTTATGCCGGGTCACGCTGGCCGCCGCACCGCCAAAGCGATCATCACGACGGTAGCGCACCTCAACAAATACCCACTGCTGTTTATCCCGCATGATGAGATCCAGCTCACCACCACGGAAACGCACATTCGCAGCTTCGAAGCGCAATCCGGCCTGTTCCAGCCAGCGACGGGCAATTAATTCATAGCCCGCCCCTGTCTGCTGACGACTCAGGTGGCCGGTACGATTTGTCCCTGACGATACTGGCTCCATGTTAACTTCCTGTTAATCACGCAATCCTGGCTGGCGCTCAGCTTACCGGTATTGCCATCCAGCTGGAAGCCGGTGCCCTGGCGCATATCATTAAAGTGGTTCGCCAGCGTCCAGGCATCAATGCCCATCGCATACAGGCGTACCAGCGAGTAGTCGTTATTAAACGCTTTGGCCGCCTGCTGCATCAGCGCCGGGTTGGCGCCACTCAGCAACGGCACATCGCTGAACTGCAGGCCTTCCATCTCCAGACGATAATCCGGGCCTGCACCTGCCTGGAAGCTGCGCGAGCTGGCGTACAGCGCCAGATTATCGCGGCTGCTGACACGCATAGCGATCATCGGCTTAATCAGCTGCAGCTCATTCTGCGTGGCGACGATATAAGTCGCATCCACGCTGCCTGAACTGGCCGCAGGTGCTGCTGTCGCCGTATCCGCTGGCGCCGGGATATTCAGGCCGGCAATCGCCACGCTCTGTGGCTGCGCCTGCTGCACAGTGACAGGTGTACCGGTCAGGCTGATACCTGCGCCGCTGTTAATCCCCTGTTTCAGTTCCGCAGTCGAACCAAACTGCTGTTTCAGCACCGTGCCGCCGCCCAGTGTCTGCCATTCCGCGGCAAAGGCGTTACTGACGCGATCGCCCAGCGCACCGCGCGGCACCAGCAACAGCGGCGAGCGTTTGCCCTGCTGCCAGATATGATGCGCAGCATCACGCGCTTCGTCTTCAGGAGAAAGCGCAAAATAGCAAAGATTCGGAAGGTTCTGGATCTGTTCTGGCTCATTCAGCGCCAGTACATTGAGCGGCGTCTGGCTGCCCGCCAGCTCTTCAACATTGTTTTTCAGCAACGGTCCCACGACCAGCGTCGCGCCATCCTGCTGCGCCTGCGTCAGTACCTGCTGCAGCGGCTGTGAACTGGTGTCGTACACTTTCACTTCCGTGGCGCTGGAAGGCGGAGCAACCTGCGGCACAGCGCCTTGCGGTGCAGCGGCCACATCACCTGTCGCCGTGCTATCTGCCGGAGTCTGCGCCGCGGTAGTATCCACGGCTGACGGGCTGATGACCGGATTTGCCGCAATCGGGTTGTTCTGGCTGCCTGGCTGTGCGGCGTCTGCTGGCTGCGCATTCACCTGTGGCTCGGCTCCGGGCTGTGCGCCTGGTTGCGCAGCGGTCGCCAGCACGCCATTTTTGGCGTCATTAAAACCTTTCTGAATCGCATTGGCGAAAATCTGCGCCTGTCCGTTCAGTGGCAGCAGCAGCGCGATTTTACCGGTCGAGGCAGGCTGGAAGCTGTTGCTCTGGCTTAACATCGTCGGCAGGGTTTTCGCTGCCGGGTTGTTCGGGTAGCGCGTCTGCCAGTCGCTGATGCCCGCTTTCAGCATCTCAGCATCGCTGCGGTTAGCGTTATAGAGGTTCAGCAGATCCAGCCAGCCCTGCAGCGTATTTTCATCGGCGTTAATCACCAGGCTGTTCATCTGATCCGGCGTCATCTGGGTCAGCGCCAGCCAGGTAGCATCAATATTTTTCTGGTGATCGTCGCCCTGCAGCAGTGGCTCCTGAGCAATATAGGCACGCAGTAGCGTCAGCGATGGACGTCCCTGGTTTGCAGCAATCTGCAGCTGCCAGTAACGCGCCTGTTGGTCGGCGGATAATGCTGACGGATCCAGCTTCGCCAGTACCGCCTGGGCACCCGCGATATCCTGACGGGAAACAGCGACCTGCGCATTCAGCAGTTGCAGCTCCTGCTGCTGGCTGCTGCTGAGTTGTGACGGCAGTTGTGTCAACTGCTGGCTGGCTTCCGGGTATTTCCCTTCGTTCAGCAACGCACGTATGGCAAGTAATTGCCAGTCAGCCTTGTTATCATCTGAGCTTTGCTGCACCTGCTGCAAATAATAGTCGGAATTTTTGTTGGCAGGTGCCTGCACGTTAGCATCAGGCATTTGCTGCACCTGTTGGCCGCCACAAGCTGCTA
The DNA here is from genome assembly GCF_965644245.1 of Erwinia sp. V71. Classification (NCBI taxonomy): domain Bacteria; kingdom Pseudomonadati; phylum Pseudomonadota; class Gammaproteobacteria; order Enterobacterales; family Erwiniaceae; genus Erwinia; species Erwinia sp. V71. Next base: position 3,700 of record NZ_CBFFRK010000168.1, on the reverse strand, counting down.
GAATCAGCGCGGCGAGAAGGACAGGCACGAAGCGTCCTGCTTTATTACGAACGACTTTTGAAGGAAGCATACTGTATCCAGTGATGTTTTTTTCAAGATGCTCAATATTAAATCGGCAATTCGGATGAAACAATGAAACAACTCGATCGGACAGAGATTTCTGCCAGCACGCTCTACATCGTTCCCACCCCGATTGGCAATCTGGGCGATATCACCCAGCGCGCCCTGGCGGTGCTGGCGAGCGTCGATCTGATCGCAGCGGAAGATACACGTCATACCGGACTGTTGCTACAACATTTCGCAATCAATGCGCGCCTGTTCGCACTCCATGATCATAATGAACAGCAGAAAGCGGAACAGCTGCTGGCGAAACTGCAGGAAGGCCAGAGTATTGCGCTCGTCTCCGATGCCGGGACGCCGCTGATTAACGATCCGGGTTACCATCTGGTGCGCCGCTGCCGCGAAGCCGGCATTCGTGTGGTGCCACTGCCGGGTCCGTGCGCCGCCATTACAGCATTAAGCGCCGCGGGATTACCGTCCGATCGTTTCTGTTACGAAGGGTTTCTGCCGGCGAAAAGCAAAGGCCGCTGCGATGCGTTACGCGCACTGCAACAGGAGCCACGCACACTGATTTTCTACGAATCCACCCACCGCCTGCTCGACAGCCTGCAGGATATGGTCAGCGAACTGGGCGGCGAACGCTATGTGGTGCTGGCGCGCGAGATCACCAAAACCTGGGAATCCATTTACGGTGCACCGGTGGCGGAACTGCTGGCGTGGGTCCAGGAGGATGAGAACCGTCGCAAAGGTGAGATGGTACTGATTGTCGAAGGCTATAAACAGCCGGAAGATGATGCGCTGCCTGCTGATGCACTGCGCACGCTGGCGCTGTTACAGACTGAATTACCACTGAAAAAAGCGGCGGCGCTGACCGCGGAGATCCACGGTCTGAAGAAAAACGCCCTGTATAAGTATGCGCTGGCGCAGCAAGAGGGGTGACAAAAGGCGCAGAATGCCCTATTATCCGCGCCGAAGCTGACCAGACAGTCGCCGCTTTGTTGCCGTCCTCCTTAGGGGGAGACAGACAGAGGGGAGGAAAGTCCGGGCTCCATAGGGCAGGGTGCCAGGTAACGCCTGGGGGGCGAGAGCCTACGACCAGTGCAACAGAGAGCAAACCGCCGATGGCCCTTTATGGGATCAGGTAAGGGTGAAAGGGTGCGGTAAGAGCGCACCGCGCGACTGGCAACAGTTCGTGGCACGGTAAACTCCACCCGGAGCAAGGCCAAATAGGGGTTCACATGGTACGGCCCGTACTGAACCCGGGTAGGCTGCTTGAGCCAGTGAGCGATTGCTGGCCTAGATGAATGACTGTCCACGACAGAACCCGGCTTATCGGTCAGTTTCGACTTCTTTAAAAACAATACGTTGGTGTGTCTCAGGCCTTTAAGGGTGAAAATGTGACACAGACTGTGATACAGAAGAGGCACACCAACGGTTGTTCCATCCCCAATATCCTTAAGCGTGACAACCGCTACAGCCTTCATTTCAGATTACCAGCAGGGCGTTTCTTTCGTGCTTCTCTGAGCTGCGATTCTGCCAGCAGAGCAAAATTCATTTCTTCTCGGCTTTCAATATTCATTTCTCTTGTAAAATCGTCCAAGATGGAACCAACGCTATTAATGGATATAGTGCAGAAAATGAAGAAGTTAGGGAAGGTGCGATTAATTCGATGGGAACCATTTTTTCGTCCTGTCATCGTATGGTAAATGAACAAAGAACCGCCCAAAACACTGAAAACGATAGATGAACGGCAATCATTGTAGTCATGAACAGAACTTTGAATGATTAAATCGCACCTTCCTTAGGTACTCGACCAAAAGCAAAAGCTATGGCAAATATAGCCTCACCGAAATGCGCAAGCTGGTGACCTGTTTCAAATCTCTATCAGGTTGGAAAAAGTGGATACCTCTTCTTCTTGCTTATACTGGCGCACGCCGGGCTGAGATCGCTAAATTAAAACGTTCTGATGTCCGATTTGATGATGATTGCCAGCGCTACTACATCATGATTGATGAGACGAAAACCGAAGCAGGGACGAGACAAGTACCGCTATCCCTTCATCTTATTGATCTTGGATTCTTGGACTACGTAGCGGGGTTTTCTGCTGGTGATTCTCTTTTCCCTGATCTCACAAATTACAACCAGATCACACGGTTATTCCATGAGATTCGAGAGGCTCTTGAAATCCCTTACCTCACTGACTACGGCGAACGCCGCATAGTACATAGTGTGCGACACACTTTTATCACCGTAACCCAGAAAACGAACTTGCATATACCAGTGCAACAAGTTGTCGGCCATGAGCATAACGATATAGGAGAGACTAAAACTTACACAGGTAAGTTTAATGTATCGGATTTGCTGCCAGTGGTTGATTGTATTAACTGGGGGTAATGATAATGATTATCAACAAGGTTGACTTTTATACATAAATCCTGTAAAATCAGTGGGTAGGGTTAAATCCCTATCCACTATCATAAGGAGCATAATGTATGTAACGCCCACGCCAGCCGCTTTCACATCTCCCACCGATGAAGAGCGTATCCAACTGGCAACACTACTGAATACCGTTGACCTACGCGCGACAACCCCAAGGATCAACGTCCTGCACTACCTGAACACAACCGATATCCCTGTAACCGCTGAGATGGTTTCACGTTGCGTCGATCTCCCGTTATCTACAGCTTATCGGGCATTGACGGCGCTTGAAACTAACAGCCTTGCAGGTGTTACGTTTAGACGTTCCGAAGTAACGCGCTGGTTCCGGTTCCTCCCGGACAGGCCTCAACATTGCCCTGCGTGCGGGCAGAGCTTCTATACAGAGTACGCGTAAACCGTACACATCAACACTGACGAGATGATCGCACTACACGGTCACAACAAATGACGCTCACTCTGGAGAGCCATTGAGCTTTTACGCCCATTTCCAACCGATTACGGAGACAACTATGACTACTAAAAGACAGGCTCAGAAAGCCGCTGAGAGCGATCTACAGGCATTCCTGAGCGAAGCCGCAGAACGGTTCAAACCTGACGCCACCGTACTGGCAGCGCGGATTGATACCGCCGTCCAAAGGTACACAGCCACCAGCAGTACGCAGCGTTTCAACGCCCCGGCAGCACTGGCAATGCAACAGCTACAGGAGCGGATATTGGAAGGGTGGCGGTACGATATCGGCATCCCGCAGTCCGTTTATGTTGCCGGTACGGGGAATATGAGTGTCACGCTTCGCAAACCGGCGGAGCTGGTGGAGCAGGAGGTCACCGACCTGAAACGACAGGTGGAGGAGAGCTACCACAATGAACTCGCCGACGGGCTGGAACGCGAGGTCGATAAACTGGTGCAGGACGCCGCCAACGAGGCACAGCGCCGTGCAGAGGAAGCTGTCGCAGCAGAACGGGACGCTATGCGCCAGCGTCTCCGCAATATGCTCCTGACCGGGGTTAAGGCATGACAGTTACCAAGGAAAAAAGCGGGCCACCAGCGCCCGCACATATCGATCCTGACGCACTGGAGCGAGCTATTGCCGCCGCTCGCAAAATCAAAGATGCCAACCCGGACAGGGGCGGATTCAAGTTCGAAGTGCAACGCTAAGCCGCCTGTCTTAACTCTGCAAAGACCACTGAAGGCTGCCGGAAC
>NZ_CBFFRK010000167.1:0-8134 GCF_965644245.1 Erwinia sp. V71 | reverse complement strand
CACCATGGGTAAAGGATGTTAAAAAGTGTTCACCATGTCCCCGAACACCTGTCTGCAATGTCCCCGGACCGTACACGATGTGGGGGTGGGTTCAGCGAATCCCTCGCTCCCTAGCGTCCCGCCAGAAAGAAGCTAAATGCCGGATTATTGGTCTCATCGTGGCAGTCGTAACCCAGCGCGGTAAGATGCTGGTCAAACTGAGGTTCGTTATCGCCCAGTTCAAAGGCCGCCAGCACACGACCATAGTCGGTGCCGTGGCTGCGATAATGGAACAGCGAAATATTCCAGTGCGCCCCCAGCGTCTGCAGAAAACGCAGCAGCGCGCCAGGTGCTTCCGGGAACTCAAAGCTGTACAGGCGCTCGCGCAGCGGTTTCGACGGACGACCACCGACCATGTAGCGCACATGCAGCTTCGCCATTTCATCATCAGAGAGATCGACCACCTGATACCCGCCCTCACGCAGCTGGGCAATGATCTCAGTGCGTTCCTCAACCCCACGCGTCAGACGCACGCCGACAAAAATGCAGGCGTTATCAGCATCAGCATAGCGATAGTTGAATTCGGTCACTGAGCGACCACCCAGCAGCTGGCAGAATTTCAGAAAACTACCTTGCTGCTCCGGAATGGTCACCGCCAGCAGTGCTTCACGCTGCTCTCCCAGCTCGCAACGTTCGGAAACATAGCGCAGGCCGTGGAAGTTAACGTTCGCGCCGGACAATATATGCGCCAGTCGTTCCCCTTTGATGTCGTGCTGCTGGATATACTTCTTCATCCCAGCCAGTGCCAGCGCCCCGGAAGGCTCAGCCACCGCACGCACATCTTCAAACAGATCTTTCATCGCCGCGCAGATCGCGTCGCTGTCGACAGTGACGATATCGTCGAGATACTCCTGGCACAGACGGAAGGTCTCGCTGCCGATGCGTTTCACCGCCACGCCTTCAGCAAACAGACCGACACGCGCCAGATCAACCGGCTGACCCGCATCGAGCGCGGCCTTCAGGCAGGCAGAATCTTCCGCCTCCACCGCAATCACTTTAATTTGCGGCATCAGCTGCTTAATCAGCACCGCCACGCCCGCCGCCAGACCGCCGCCGCCGACCGGCACAAAAATCCGGTCGAGGTGCGCATCCTGCTGCAGCAGCTCCATCGCCAGCGTGCCCTGTCCGGCGATCACCGCCGGATGGTCAAATGGCGGCACAAAGGTGTAGCCCTGGGATTCTGCCAGTTCAATCGCTTTGGCTTTCGCCTCATCGAAGTTGGCGCCAAACAGAAAAGCCTCACCGCCAAACGCACGCACCGCATCAACCTTAATATCCGCGGTGGCCACCGGCATCACAATCAGCGACTTAATCCCCAGCTTGCTGGCGGAGAGCGCCACGCCCTGCGCATGGTTACCGGCTGATGCCGTCACCACGCCGCGCGCTTTTTCCTCTTCCGTCAGACTGGCGATCATCGCGTAAGCGCCGCGCAGCTTAAAGCTATGCACCGGCTGGCGATCTTCGCGTTTCACCAGAATCGTGTTACCCAGCCGCGCAGAAATTTTTTCCATCTTCTGCAGCGGCGTCACCTGCGCCACTTCGTACACCGGTGCGCGCAGTACCGCGCGCAGATACTCGGCGCCGCAGGGGGCGTCGGGTAGCGGTTGAGACTCTGCCATCAGTTAGCCTCCCAGCTTACTTTTATCGCGAACCGCGCCTTTGTCAGCACTGGTCGCCAGCATTGCATAGGCACGCAGCGCGAAGGAGACCTGGCGCTCACGGTTATGCGGGGTATACGCGGCGTCACCACGCGCTTCTTCTTCTGCGCGACGCGCCTGCAACTCACTGTCAGGAATAGCCAGTTCAATACCACGATTCGGAATATCGATATTGATCGTGTCGCCGTCTTTGACCAGCGCAATGATGCCGCCGTTGGCTGCTTCCGGTGAGGCGTGGCCAATAGACAGACCCGAGGTGCCGCCAGAGAAACGACCATCGGTGATCAGCGCACAGCTTTTGCCGAGACCCATCGATTTCAGGTACGTCGTCGGATACAGCATTTCCTGCATGCCCGGGCCGCCCTTCGGACCTTCGTAGCGAATCACCACCACATCGCCTGCAACCACTTTGCCGCCGAGAATCGCTTCTACCGCAGCATCCTGAGACTCATACACTTTCGCCGGGCCGCTGAATTTCAGGATCTCTTTATCCACGCCCGCGGTTTTCACGATACAGCCTTTCTCCGCGAGGTTGCCGTACAGCACGGCTAAACCACCGTCCTGGCTGAAGGCGAATTCGCGTGAACGGATACAGCCTTCCTGACGATCGTCATCCAGCGTATCCCAGCGGCAATCCTGCGAAAACGCCTGGGTCGTACGGATGCCCGCCGGACCCGCACGGAACATTTTCTTCACACTTTCGTCTTTGGTCAGCATGATGTCGTACTGTTCCAGCGTCTCTTTCAGGCTCAGGCCGAGCACATTACGCACGTCGTTATTCATCAGGCCTGCACGATCCAGCTCGCCGAGAATACCCAGCACGCCACCGGCACGGTGCACATCTTCCATGTGGTATTTCTGCGTACTTGGCGCCACTTTGCACAAATGCGGCACTTTACGGGACAGGCGATCGATATCACTCATGTCGAAATCGACTTCGCCTTCCTGCGCAGCTGCCAGCAGGTGCAGGACGGTATTGGTGGAACCGCCCATGGCGATATCCAGCGTCATGGCGTTTTCGAACGCGGCTTTGCTGGCGATATTGCGTGGCAATACGCTGGCATCATCCTGCTCGTAGTAGCGTTTCGCCAGGCCGACAATGCGCTGACCTGCGGTGAGGAACAGTTGCTTACGGTCTGCATGGGTCGCCAGCAACGAACCGTTGCCCGGCTGCGACAGACCCAGTGCTTCAGTCAGGCAGTTCATCGAGTTAGCGGTGAACATACCGGAGCAGGAACCACAGGTCGGGCAGGCAGAACGTTCAATCTGATCGCTGTCGGCATCGCTGACATTCGGGTTGGCACCCTGGATCATCGCATCGACCAGGTCCAGTTTGATGATCTTGTCAGACAGTTTGGTTTTACCGGCTTCCATTGGGCCGCCGGAGACAAAGATCACCGGAATGTTCAGGCGCAGTGAGGCCATCAGCATTCCCGGGGTGATTTTGTCGCAGTTGGAAATACACACCATCGCATCCGCGCAGTGTGCATTCACCATATATTCCACAGAATCGGCAATCAGTTCGCGTGACGGCAGGGAATACAGCATACCGCCGTGTCCCATCGCGATACCGTCATCGACGGCGATAGTGTTGAACTCTTTAGCGACACCGCCGGACGCTTCGATCTGCTCAGCGACCAGCTTGCCAAGATCGCGCAGGTGCACGTGTCCCGGCACGAATTGGGTGAATGAGTTAACAACCGCGATGATCGGCTTGCCGAAATCATCATCAGTCATTCCGGTTGCGCGCCACAGGGCACGGGCACCCGCCATGTTACGGCCATGGGTGGTGGTGGCGGAACGGTACTTAGGCATGCTCGGGTTACTCCAGTCTGAATAAGAGCTGCCCCACCCGGCTACGTCGTGTAATGGTGCCAGCGGGGTCATGCTCTAAATTACGGGCGGAAAATGTTTCCGCCCGACAATCATTATGCTTATGGGTTTACCTGATCCAGCCAGCCCCACTTGTCTTCCGTCTCACCGGTAAACAAGCCGAAGAAAGCTTTCTGGATACGTTCGGTGACCGGACCACGTTTGCCCGCGCCAACCTGAATACCATCAACACTGCGTACCGGGGTGATTTCCGCCGCAGTACCCGACATAAACACTTCATCCGCCAGATACAGGGATTCGCGTGACAGCACCTGCTCACGCACTTCGATACCCAGATCTTTCGCCAGGGTGATAATCGCGTCACGGGTAATGCCTGGCAGCGCAGACGAGGTGAATGGCGGGGTGAACAGAATGCCGTCTTTCACTTCAAACAGGTTTTCACCCGCACCTTCAGAGATATAACCATGGGTATCCAGCGCGATACCTTCCTGGTAACCGTGACGGCGCGCTTCACTGCCGACCAGCAGAGAAGACAGGTAGTTACCACCGGCTTTCGCCGCGGTTGGCAGGGTGTTTGGCGCAACGCGGTTCCAGGAAGAGACCATCGCGTCGATACCCTGCTCCAGCGCTTCAGCGCCCAGGTAAGCACCCCATGGGAAAGCAGCGATGATCACATCGGTGCTGTAGCCGTCTGGCGGGTTCACGCCCAGACCGACATCACCCACAAACACCAGCGGACGGATATAAGCACTTTTCAGGTTGTTTTTGCGCAGGGTCGCGCGGCATGCTTCCATCAGTTCGTCGACGCTTTGGGCGACAGGAAAACGGTAAATCTTGGCGGAGTCGCGCAGACGTTGCATATGTTCACGATGACGGAAGACCACCGGACCTTTGTGTGAGTCGTAGCAACGTACGCCTTCAAACACGGAAGTACCGTAGTGCAGGGCGTGGGACATCACGCTGACCTTTGCTTCTTCCCACTTAACCATCTCGCCATTGAACCAAATAAACTCTGCTTTCTTGGTGCTCATTATTCTTTCCTTCTTGCGACTACGCGCGGATTTGTTGTGTTGTCTGTTGTTGAACCTGAACGCAGGCGACGTCCATCAGTTTACTTAACTGTGCTGACAGTAAATCGACGGAACGCTGACTGGCAACGGTCATTTCGATATTAATATTGCTGACGTTATTCGCTGCCGCCATATTCATGGCGCAGATCTGGAAACCACGGTGACGAACAACGCGCAAAATGCGCTCCAATATTTCAGGCCGGAAACGTGCTTCGATAGACAATTGGTGCTGATTCATGAGGTTTTCTCCATCATATTGGCGTTACTGGCGCCAGGCGGCACCAGCGGCCAGACGTTTTCGAGCTCATCGATTGATACATGCAGCATGTACGGCCCTTCACTGTTCAGCAGAGCGTCTAATGCGGCGTCGACCTGATCTTTGCGGGTAATACGCTGGCCCGGGATATCGAAAGCACGCGCCAGCATCAGGAAATCGGGGTTATCGGACAGGTTGGTTTCACTGTAGCGTTCGGCGAAGAACAGCTGCTGCCACTGACGCACCATGCCCAGACGCTGGTTATCCAGCAGCACGATTTTCACCGGCAGCTGTTTGCGTTTGATGGTGCCCAGTTCCTGCACATTCATCATAAAAGAGCCATCGCCAGAGACGCAGATTACCGTATCCTGCGGCCGCGCGACCTGTGCGCCCACTGCAGCTGGGAGGCCAAAGCCCATGGTGCCCAGACCGCTGGAGGTAATGAAGTTTTCCGGTGCAGTGAAGCTCATATGCTGCGCTGCCCACATCTGGTGCTGGCCAACATCGGTGGTCACCACCGCGCTGTCGGGTTTACGCGCCGACAGCTGTTGCAGGAACAGCGGGGCGTAGATCGCCTCGCCCGGATGATCGTAACGCCAGTCGTGTTCCGCTTTCAGCGCCATCACCTGTTCACGCCATGCCTCGATGGCGACAGGCTGGTACAGCTCCGGCAGCAGGCGGTTCAGGTCACCCTGCAGTGCAACATGCGCACGGCGCAGTTTGTTCAGTTCTGCCGGGTCGATATCAAGGTGAATCACGCTGGCGTGCGGGGCGAAGGTATCCAGTTTGCCGGTCACACGATCATCAAAACGCGCGCCCACGGCAATCAGCAGATCACACTCCTGCACCGCCAGGTTGGCCGCTTTAGTGCCATGCATACCGAGCATGCCGAGGTAACATGGGTCCGCTGCATCTGGCGTTCCCAGGCCTTTCAGCGTCGCCACGCTGGGAATACCGGTTTCTTTGGCGAAAGCACGCAGTGCCGGAACCGCCTGCGCCATGCCCACACCACCACCGACATACAGCATCGGTTTCTGCGCCTGCGCCAGCATGGCGCGCGCCTGCTGCAGCGCCGTTACCGGGTGTGCCTGCTCCGGCTCCACCTGCAGCAGATGCGGCGTGAGTTCGCCGTTAGCCAGCTGAATATCTTTTGGAATATCAATCAGTACCGGACCGGGACGGCCGGACTGGGCGATGGCGAACGCTTCTGCCATCACCGAAGGGAGTTCATCGAGGGATTCGACAAGGAAACTATGCTTGGTACAGGCCAGTGACAGGCCGAGAACGTCGATCTCCTGGAAGGCATCCGTACCAATCAGCGCTGAACCAACCTGCCCGGTGATCGCGACAACCGGAACGGAGTCCATCATCGCGTCCGCCAGCCCCGTAATCAGGTTGGTGGCACCAGGACCTGACGTCGCGATACAGACGCCGGTTTTGCCGGTTGAACGCGCATAACCAATGGCCGCCATCACCGCACCTTGCTCATGCCGACACAGTAGGTGTTCCACGCCGCCATCATAGAGTGCATCGTACACCGGCATGATTGCACCACCGGGATAACCAAATACAGTTTCTACACCTTGCGCACGCAACGCCTGAACCACCCACTGAGCACCATTCATAGTTATTCCCCCGCCTCTCGCTGGGAACAACAGCATTTTATGCTACTGTTCATTCTTTACTCCTTTGACATTCTCTGTCATTGCATCAGGTCGAAAAAAAACCCCCGGACCTTTCGGTGCGGGGGTTTTCAGTGAATTCGGGCTTGATTTCTAAGCCTTTCTTTCTCCAAGCGATGCCCCGCACGGTGGGATAATAATCACCACCACGCTAATCACGACTAGGCTAATCACTCGTAGAAGGGCTGTCATTTTAAGTTCGGTTTTTCGCTTGCTCGAAGTAATACCTACAGAGTTATCACAGTTATCCCTTCGCTGACAACTTTTTTTCATCAGAAAATTTTATTACCACCTAAGGCAAATCACGAAAAACGATTGTTATTCAGATAATAAGCGAAATATTGAAAATTCTTCATCACGTCCCTGTCGTGACTAATATTGGCCTGATTTGCTGCCAGGTCAATTTGTGAGGCAGCACCAGCAGAATCTGAGTGTGCTGCAACAGATTGCGATTTTTTACGTCGCACTGCGCAAAGAACCAGATGCGCCGTCGCCACATCAGGGAGAGCCTGCCACACTGGCGCGCAACAAGGAGTGATTATGACGTTAGCCATCGTCTTAACCCGTGCGGCGCTGGGCGTGGAAGCCCCGCTGGTGTCCGTCGAAGTCCATATCAGCAACGGATTACCGGCGTTTTCTCTGGTAGGGCTGCCGGAAACCACCGTCAAAGAGGCACGCGACAGGGTACGCAGTGCGATCATTAACAGCGGTTTCACCTTCCCGGCAAAACGCATCACGGTGAATCTGGCACCCGCCGATCTGCCAAAAGAGGGAGGACGTTTCGACCTGCCGATTGCCATCGCGATTCTCGCGGCCTCAGAGCAGATTCCAGCGGATAAACTCGCTGCTTATGAGTTCCTGGGGGAAATGGCGCTTAACGGCGCGTTACGCGCTGTTCAGGGGGCAATTCCGGCGGCGATGGCGGCATTGCTGCAACATCGGCAACTGATTTTGTCTGTGGATAATCAGCAGGATGTCGCGCTCATTCGCCACGGAGAGAGCCTGGTCGCTGGTCATCTGCTGGAGGTATGCGCCTTTCTGCTTGGCAAGGCAACTCTGGCAGCGGCAGCGACTGCACCGCCGCAGGAAAAGGGTGAACATGCCGATCTGAGCGAAATCATCGGCCAGCAGCAGGCGAAACGCGCGCTGGAGATTACGGCCGCTGGCGGGCATAACCTGTTGCTTATTGGCCCGCCAGGTACCGGCAAAACGATGCTGGCCTCACGCCTGCCAGGTCTGATGCCACCATTAAGCGACAGTGAGGCTCTGGAATGTGCCGCGATTGCCAGTCTGGTCAGCCACAGGGCACCTCCGCAAACATGGCGTCAGCGCCCTTTTCGCGCACCGCATCACAGTTCATCCATGTATGCCCTGGTGGGTGGCGGCTGTAATGTATGGCAATAGGTGTTCTTTTATGGAAATTGATGTTACTAAGACATTTTCCTTTATACACGTTTCATCAGTCTGTGATCTGACGAACTGCATCCGCCTAGTTTTGAACACATATTTGCGGTTAAGGACTGGCGGATTCAAGTTCGAAGTGCAACGCTAAGCCGCCTGTCTTAACTCTGCAAAGACCACTGAAGGCTGCCGGAA
>NZ_CBFFRK010000166.1:0-8155 GCF_965644245.1 Erwinia sp. V71 | reverse complement strand
GGGTTCCGGCAGCCTTCAGTGGTCTTTGCAGAGTGAAGACAGGCGGCTTAGCGTTGCACTTCGAACTTGAATCCGCCCTGGAGCATCGGGCTGGAGATGCAGTTCTATTTCCTGTTCCCGTTTATTATGCTGCTGACCCTGCGCCTCGGCTACGCGCGCACCCTGCTGCTAATCATGGCGCTGTGCATCGCCGGACGCTACCTGCTGGCGGATTATTACGATGCCTTCCCGATGCCGTCGCTGATCCTGATTAAACTGCATATGTTTATGGCTGGTATGCTGGTTGCTGCCGCGGTGCGTGAGCGCAAACTGGGTTATCTGCTGCTGGCATTAATCGGACCAGTGGTGACAGTGCTGCTGCGCATTGAGATGAGTAAGCTGCAGGTGATATTGCAGGCGGTGATGATTATCGGTATGGCAGCGATTCTGTGGCAGTACCAGCCCGGCGCACAGCTGGCGAAAGTGATTAAGCTGCCACGAGCCATTCTGACGCACCGCATCAGTACCTGGCTGGGCGATGTATCCTATTCGGTCTATCTGCTGCATTTGCTACTGGTGGTGCCGGTTATCGCCATTCTGCTGCGCGATTATCAGCTGGCGGCCATGAGTGCACCAGCACGTTTCGCCCTGATCTGCGCGATTGTGCTGCCGCTGACATATGCCATCGCCACTCTGCTGTATCATTTTGTTGAGAAACCGGGTATTCAGCTCGGGAAACGCGTGCTGGCACCGCGTCAGGCTGCGCAGGATGTGGCAAGGTAATGTGATGGCACCAATGGCTCCTTCCCCCATAAAATGGGGGAAGGCTGGGATGGGGGAGCGGCTGACTCCGTGCCACTGGTTCCCCCTCCCTGACCCTCCCCCATTTTATGGGGGAGGGAACAAAACAGTGATGGCGGGAAATCACCGCCCTCCACCTTACTTCTGTTCTGGCAGCGCGTAAGCAATAATATAATCGCCCAGTTTGGTCCCGAACGAACCGTGACCACCTGCAGCAATCACCACATACTGCTTACCGTTCACCTCATAGGTCATCGGCGTTGCCTGACCGCCAGCCGGTAAACGTGCTTCCCACAGTTTTTCACCGTTGGCGACATTAAAGGCGCGCAGGTAGTTATCCGCCGTCGCAGCAATAAAGAACACATTGCCTGCGGTAGAAACCGGCGCACCCAGCATCGGCATCCCCATCTTAAACGGCAGCGGTACTGGTGAGCTGTCAAGCACCGTACCAATACGTTTCTTCCACACCACTTCGTTGGTTTTCAGATCCACCGCCGAGACATAACCCCAGGCAGGCTGTTTGCACGGGAAGCCCAGTGGCGACAGGAACGGATTCAGCGTTACACCATACGGCACGCCGTACTGCGGCTGAATACCGGACTCAGAACCACTGCCCTGCGCATTCTCCGGCTCTTCCTGCGGATTGCCCGGACCACGCGGGATCAGCTTCGAAACAAACGGCAGCGCCATCGGGTTCATTACCGCCACCTGACGATCGGTATCCACCGAGATGCCGCCCCACTCGAACATGCCCAGATTGCCCGGGAACACCAGCGTGCCCTGCTCGGACGGCGGCGTAAACGGACCTTCATAACGCAGGCTGTGGAACATCACACGGCAGATCAGCTGATCATAAATGGTCGCGCCCCACATATCTTTGCCGCTCAGCGGCGCTTTCGGGCGGAACGTCAGCTGAGAATAAGGCTGCGTTGGCGACAGTCGATCGCCTTTCGCCGGGCCCTGCGGTACTGCCGTTTCCGGTGCCGGGACGATGGTTTTACCGGTACGGCGATCCAGCACAAAGATGTCACCGGTTTTGGTCGGCACATAAATCACCGGCACTTTATTGCCAGCACTATCGGTAATATCCGCCAGCGTCGGCTGGGCGGGCACGTCCATATCCCACAGGTCATGGTGTACCGTCTGATAGAACCACACCAGCTTGCCGGTTGAGGCATTCAGTGCCAGTACGCCGGTGGCATAACGCTCCATTTCCGGCGTACGGTTGCCGCCCCAGATATCTGGCGTCGACACACCAATCGGCAGGTAAACGGTATCCAGCAGCGCATCATAAGCGGCTGGCGCCCATGAGTTCGGCGAGTTCGGCGTAAAGTGTTCACCTTCACCCGGCAGCTTGTTCGGATCTTTTGCACCGGTATCAAATGCCCACAACAGCTTACCGTTGTTGACATCGAAACCACGGATCACCCCCGAAGGCTCACGCGTCGAGTAGTTATCGGTCACCGCCCCGGCAACCACAATCACGCTGTCGGTGATCACCGGCGGCGAAGTGGGTTCATAAGCGCCGACTTTGTTGTACGGCAGGTTCGCCTGCAGATTCACATCTCCGTTGTCGCCAAAGTCGGCACAACGCGCACCAGTATCGGCATCCAGCGCATACAGATGACCATCGTTAACCGGCAGAATAATGCGGCGTGTGCAGATTGCCGGTTTCTGACCACTGCTTTCTGCCTGCGCCAGTACAGGCGTCTCATGATATGAAACACCCCGGCAGGTCACATGCTGGAAGTCAGGACGGGTTTTCAGCTGCGGGTCGAAGCGCCACTTCTCTTTACCACTGGCGGCATCCAGCGCAATCAGTTGCTGGTGCGGCGTACACAGGTAGAGGGAATCACGAATTTTAATGGGCGTCACTTCGTCAGTGATTTCGCCGGGATCGTTAGCGGTTTTCAGATCGCCGGTCTGGAAGCGCCATACTTCCTGCAATTCACCGACGTTTTTATCGGTAATCTGGCTTAGTGGCGAGTAGCGCGTACCGTGCTGGGTACGGCCATAGGCAGGCCAGTCAGCGTCAGCAATACCCTGCGTATTGCGCTCAATCACCGTATTCTGCTGCGCATTCAGTGTGCCGTTGATCTCCTGCGGATCGTTAAATACCGCATACGCCAGCACCACCACGGTAATCGCCAGCGACGTGGTCAGTGCACCACGTGCAGCTTTACCATTCGCCAGCAGACGGTAAATCACCGGCAATACAATCCACAGACCAAAGAAGAACGTGACATCCAGACGCGGTGTCAGCGCCCAGAAATCCGGGCCGACTTCCCACAGTGACCAGACCGTGGTGGCCAGCAGGAAGACAGCATACAGCCATAACGCCGCCGCGCGACGACGGTACAGCAACCAGGCGGTGATCAGCATCACCAGACCCGCGACGATGTAATAGAGTGAGCCACCCAGTTTTACCAGCCAGATACCACCAGCCACCAGATAAACACCACTCAGTGCAGCAAACAGCACCGTGAGTATCAGCAGAACACGCGATAACGAGGTTCCGTTTTTCATATTGTTAACCTTACCAAAATTAAATATCAGCGCGGCCGTGGCAACACGGCGGCGACGAAGACACCCGGTTTATCCATCATCATCCCCCCGGGTGTGAAAACCCGCCTCCGGCTTCGCTCTGCGGCAAGCTCAGTGGCGAGTTCTGGACTGCTTTACACCTTACTCAAAGCTGTACGTCAGCGTAGCGCCAGCGCCCCAGTTGCGGCCTGGCGCAGGTTCGAAATAGCGACCATTGCTTTCATTGACGATCACGGCGCCGACATACTGACGGTCGAACAGATTGTCGACGCGACCAAACAGGTCCAGCGACCAGCTACTCCAGTTGAAACGGTAGCCACTGTTGAGGCCGACCACGGTATAGGACGGCGCTTCGGCGGTATTGGCGTCATTGGCCTGGATGTCGCTCATATAGCGAATATCCGCACCGGCATGCCAGCCTTGTTCCGGTGCCCACTCCAGCGAAGCATAGCCCATATTGCGCGCAATGCCTGGCAGACGGTTGCCCGCAGAACAATTATTGCCGCAGGTATCATTACGGTAGGTGGCATCCAGCAGCGTCCAGGCCATTTTCAGCCGCCAGTCCATACCAAATTGCTGGTCGAACGACAGTTCTGCGCCACGGCGACGGGTTTTGCCAGCGTTGGTGTAAACCGCACGACCATACTGGCTGGCGGAAACAATCAGCTCATTGTCGGTATTGGTCTGGAAAATCGCAGCGGTGAGCAGACCGTTGCCGATACGGGTTTTGCTGCCCAGTTCGAAGGTGTCGCTGGTGGCCGGTTTCAGCCCCAGATTTAACCCGGTATCCGTGGCGGTCAGGCTGCGGTACGAGAGTTCATTAATGGTCGGCGTTTCGAAACCACGCCCGGCCGATACATAGAGGTTCCAGGCATCTGTGGCGGCGTAGTTAAGTGAGCCCATTGGCAGCAGCTTGTGATAGCGTTCGCTGCCGCTGTCATCACCATTGCCGGTGGTGATGTAGTAGTCTTTAGAGTCAAAATTAACGGTGCTGTAACGCAACCCGGCATCCAGCGTCCATTTTGGTGTCAGACTCCAGCTGGTCTGCAGATAGGGATCGAGGTTCCACATCTGGTTCTTTTCATTACGGCGCTGCTCGCCCTTCTCACCCAGTTCCGTAACGCCATTTACCGTATTGAAGTTCTGGAAACCCTGACGGCGTTCGGTCATGGTTTCATAATCAATACCGCCCGTCAGCGTCACCGGCACAGAGCCGAGCTGCCCCTCATGTTTCCAGCGGGTGTCAATCCCCTGATATTTACGCTCCAGTACGATCACTCCCCCCGAATGGCGTGCATCAGCCTGATAAATAGCAGGAATCGACTGATACTGCGTGGTATGACGCTCACCGCCCCACACCATCATGGTCAGCTCATCGTTGTCACTCATCTGACGCTGATAGCGTAATCCCAGTTGAGTCTGGTCGAGGTATTTGCGCGTATTGAACTGATCGCCACGCGGCGACTGACGCGGATTGGCTTTCCACTCGTCTTCGGTCAGACCGCCGGGATCGTTGGCATCAATCGAAACGCTGTTAAACATCAGCGTCAGCGTGCTGACATCATCAATACGCACGCCCAGTTTGCCATTGCCCAGGCTTTTCTGCGTACCGCTGTGATCGCGAAAACCGTGAGTGGTAAAACGCGAACCGGAAATACTGTAATTCACGTCACCCGCGTGGGTGCCATCACCAGTGGCACCGCTGGCTTTCAGGCTGTTGCGCCAGCTGCCATAGCTGCCGTAATACGTTCCCGCCTGTAGGGTAGCCGGCTCAGTGCCGCTTTCGCTGTCGATATTGATCACGCCGCCGGACGCATTGCCGTACAGCGCCGAATAAGGCCCGCGCAGCACTTCGACTTTACCGATGGAGTTAATATCCACATTAGAGGTTTGCCCCTGGCCATCGGGCATGGTGGCGGGAATGCCATCGACATAGATGCGCAGTCCGCGCACGCCAAAGGTGGAGCGACTGCCAAAACCGCGCACCGACATCTGTAAATCCTGCGCATAGTTCTGGCGGTTCTGAATCTGCAGGCCAGGCACGCTGCCCAGGCTTTCCGACAGATTCACCTGCGGCGTGCTGTTGCGCAGATCGTTACCGTCCACCACGCTGACCGCAGCGGGCGTATCCAGCTCGGATAATCCGCTGCGCTGTTGTTTGCTGACCAGCAGGGTCGATTCTGATGTTGTGGTGGTGTCGCTGCTATCAGCCGCCAGCGCGGTAAACGGTGGTAACAAGCATAGCGGCGTTAAAATAAAAACAGAGGTTGTTTTTTTCACGGGAAGTGTTCTTTTTTTAAGCGTTAATACGTCAACCCTTCCCCGGTATCAGTACCGGGAAAAGCCATCCACTGCATTGACATCACAAGAGAAACGTCGCGACGTAGCGCCGCTGACAAAAGTATAAGTCAGTAAATCAGAGTGCCTGGTGTTTTAGCGGCCAGAACGCGCCGTTGTTTTTATCGCCACCAGCATGCAAACGAAAACGACATGTTGCAGAAAAGCGTGATTATTGTAACAGAATTCAGTTAGCTTACGAATCATTTAGCCCGCTATGAACGCCGTTTCCGGCAGAAATGTTTAAGGAAATGTTACCGATAACATTTAGCCTGGCATAGCACGGTTATCTGCCAGACTATGCGAGGCAGAGCACGCCCTTACTGCCCTGCACTATTTAGCCTGTACGCATTATGGTTTACCATAGTGCAGACGCGTAACCACGCGGCATGCCAGCCTATTGAGTGACAGGGATCCGAACAGTGAAACAGCCAGACAGCCAGCCAACTTTCCTCTTCCACGATTACGAGACGTTCGGTAAAAGTCCGTCACTGGATCGCCCGGCGCAGTTTGCCGGTATCCGTACCGATATGGATTTCAATATTATTGGCGAACCGGAAGTGTTCTACTGCCAGCCAGCGGATGACTACCTGCCGCAACCAGAAGCGGTGATGATCACCGGCATTACGCCGCAGCAGGCGAAAGCGCGTGGTGTCAGCGAGGCCGAGTTCGCCCGCCGCATTCATACCCTGTTCAGCCAGCCCAATACCTGCGTGGTGGGTTACAACAATGTGCGTTTCGATGACGAAGTGACGCGCAATATTTTCTACCGCAACTTCTACGATCCCTATGCCTGGAGCTGGCAGAACGGCAATACGCGCTGGGATCTGCTGGATGTGATGCGCGCCTGCTATGCCCTGCGCCCGGATGGCATTAACTGGCCGGAAAACGAAGATGGCATGCCGAGTTTTCGCCTCGAGCATCTGACCAAAGCCAACGGCGTGGCACATGAAAATGCCCATGACGCGATGTCCGATGTTTATGCCACTATCGCGATGGCAAAACTGGTGAAACAGCAGCAACCTAAACTGTATGACTATCTGTTCAGTCATCGTACAAAGCAGAAAATCACTACACTGATCGATATCCCGCAAATGAAACCGCTGGTGCATATTTCCGGGATGTTTGGCGCGTTTCGCGGCAATACCAGCTGGATCGTGCCACTGGCCTGGCATCCGGAAAACCGCAACGCACTGATTACCTGCGATCTGGCGGGCGATATGACACCGCTGCTGGAACTGGATGCCGATGCGCTGCGCGCACGTCTCTATACGCGCCGTGAAGAACTGGGCGATGCAGCAGCCGTGCCGATTAAGCTAGTGCATATCAATAAGTGTCCGGTGCTGGCACCCGCCAATACCTTACGCGCAGAAGATGCTGAGCGTATCGGTATTGACCGCCAGCATTGCCTGGATAACCTGGCGCTGCTGCGTCAGCATGCGGAAATCCGCGAAAAAGTGGTGACGCTGTTTGCCGAAGCGGAACCCTTTGTCGCCTCTGAGGATGTCGATGCCCAGCTGTATGACGGTTTCTTTGGCGATGCCGATAAATCCGCGATGAACATCATCCTCAACACCCCTGCCGTTAATTTACCGGCGCTGGATATCAGCTTTAACGATAAGCGTATCGAAAAGCTGCTGTTCCGTTATCGCGCACGTAATTTCCCCGGCACACTCGACGATGCCGAACAGCAGCGCTGGCTGCAGCACCGCCGCGAGACATTACATCCGCAGCGGGTGCAGGATTATGTGCTGGAGCTGGAGTCGCTGTTTAATCTGTATGAAGACGACAAAGAGAAACTGGCATTACTGAAAGCGCTGTTTGATTATGCGCGCGAGCTGGTTTCCTGACAGCAGGCATCATCGCCAGACAGAGCGGCCCGTGACTGGCGGCGCTGATACCGGGCTGCGGCGGGAGCAGGATTCTCCTCTCCGCTTAACGTCGCAGACCGGTTCACCCATTAAAGCACCGTGATTCTGGGATCGATCTCTTCCATTAAGCTGTTAATGTCCAATAGCAGCCCTGTAATTTTCGCGGATTGTGCATCGCCAGTATCGGCTTTCGCCACTTCAAGCCGATCTCTTATTTTTATAAAAACATGATCCAGAAAGGCATTTTCCCGGCCTTTATCTTCCCGTAAAGCCGTATTTTCGCGTTGCATATCCACTACCACATCAGAGAAGTGTTGCGATACGTCATTGAATATTCCCACCGCCGTATCGATCTCTTTCGTTTTTTTCTCCGCAGTGACGCCAGAATAGACATCAAATAAGGTAAATGCTGATTCAGCAGCGACCTTCAGGTACATAAAGACTTTATTCACCACCTTCCAGCCTTCAGATGCCGCGTTGGGTGTATAGTGGGAAACAATAATGGGTAAATACGCCGTCAGCAAAGAAACTACGCCGCTTATCGCTTTAGGGAAGGTGCGATTTAATCGTCAATTATGAGAACATAACCCTTTCTTTGACATAGACTTTTCACGATGCCCGCT
>NZ_CBFFRK010000165.1:0-8177 GCF_965644245.1 Erwinia sp. V71 | reverse complement strand
ATACAGCTCAGCTAAGGTAAGGCTAATACAGCTAAGGACTCCACTGAACCCCACCGATTAAATCGCACCTTCCCTAATTGCGTTTTGCCGTCTCTGACTCCGCTGTAATGACCGTTGCCATGATTATGGCGGCATCGCTGGTGGGCCTGATCACCGGTTACACCCTGCCGCTGATTAGTCTCGAACAGGCGGGTATGGGCACGGGAACCATGACCATCGGTATTCTGGCTGCGCTGCCGGCGGTGGGAATGATGGGTTCATCGTTCGCCACGCCCTGGTTATCGCGCCGCTATCGTCTGAAATCACTGACATCTGTCAGTCTGATGCTGCTTGCCGCCGCCACCCTCTCCTCCTGTTTGCTGCATAACGTTTGGGCGCTGATTATTCCCCGACTGCTCACCGGTATCAGCGCTGGTATCCTGGTGGTATTGGGCGAAAGCTGGATCACCGGACGCGCATCGGCGAAACACAGTGCGACACTCACCGGGCTGTATACCGCCACCTTTACCGGTTGCCAGCTGGCAGGCCCGTTACTGATCAGCGCTGGTGAGCAATATCAGTTCGCTGCGCTAAGCGCAATCTGCCTGATTGCCGCAGCGACTATCGTGCTGATCCGCACCACCAGCGTGTCATTCGCGTCTGAAACGGCGCAGCCGATACGCTGGCGCAGTATGGCAGGTTTTCTGCCCGTGCTGGCATCCGGCGTATTCTGCTTCGCCTTCTTTGATGCCAGTGTTCTGGCACTGTTTCCACTCTATGGTATGGCACAGGGGCTGAGTGAACAGCATGCCATGATGCTGGTGACCGTCATTCTCGCGGGGGATGCGCTGTTGCAGGTGCCGCTTGGCTATCTCGCGGATCGGGCGGGGATCAGACGTGTCCATATTGCCAGCGGCGTGATTTTTTGTCTGATGATGCTGCTGCTTCCCTTCCTGTTCAGCTCTCCGGTGTTGCTGGTACTGGCCAGTCTGCTGCTCGGTGCTTTTGCCGGCGCACTGTATACTCTCTCGCTGGTACGCGCCGGGAAATTACTCGCCGGTCAGAAACTGATTATGATGAATGCCATTCTCGGGCTGGTCTGGTCAGCAGGCAGTATCAGTGGTCCGGTTGTCAGTGGTGCCATGATTTCGCTGACGGGCTACCACGGACTGGCCGCCATACTCTGTGCCGCGGGAATGGTATTTATTGGTCTGCAACTGATGGCGCCGGAACAAGCCGCACAACGCGCCAGCCAGCAGGACAGTTCGCTGATTTAACGCAGCAGCGGCGCATCAGCTAAGCTGACAACACCGTCATATCACTGCGCGCTAAACGCTAACCCACCGCGATTCATCAGCAACTCAGGCACCATAGCCTGTTTGTGCGTGACCATCCTGCCCCTGATACTGGAAGATGAAGGTAAGCCGCTCACCGTAGAGATGCCCTTCCAGCTGATGAGTAATGATATCGAGGTGATGGCAGATGGCATTCGTCACGGCATGGGAATTGGTCGCCTGTTTGAGCCGATTCATGCCCTGCAGCCTGACAGAGAGAACGTTATTCCGGTGATGACACAGTGGTGGAAAACCTATCCCCGGTGTATCTCTATTATCTGAAAAGTGCCGGAAAGACAAAAAGAGTCAAAGCTTTTATCGATTTTATGTTACAGAAGAGCCATAGAGTCCCGACAACGAAAGAGTAACGAGATGTCCGATAGCTTCAGTCAGCGCGTCCACTTCTATTACTGCATTCTGGTGGCGCTGAAAATCTACGTGAAAACGCGCAAACCCGGCAACGTGCGAGGAAAGAACAATTTCCTGCTCAAATGGCTGCGTAATGCACAGGATGACATGATTTTTCATCCTGACATCAACAGTGAAATCAGCTGGCTGCGCGGCAAAATCATCAGCTCTGGCCCCGATGCCGATCTGGAGCCAATGCTGGAGTATGTCTATGAAACGGCGAAGCGCGCTGAGAAGCTCAGGCTGGGACCATAACCACTAGCACCCTGCCGCAATATAATCACCATTGGCACTGACCGGCACCACGGTCAGGAACAGCACTACGGCGAATAAAATCAACAGCGCACCACCAGCAATACGCAACAGCCGCAGCGTCCGCATGGCCGTCAGTGATGAATCTGTCAGCCATAGCTGCTGCGCACGCTGGCGGAAATGACGGACAAACAGCGCCAGCCCCACCAGCGCCAGTCCCGTACCCAGAGCCATCGTCATCACCGCGACGATGCCCCAGCGGGTGATACCAATGACGCTGGCGAACAGCAGTACCGTCAGCGCACCACTACAGGGGCGCACACCGGTCGCAATAATAATTGCCAGCCAGGCTTTCCAGCCTTCCTGCGGCGCAACAACTGCACCATGATCGTGGCCGCAACCGCAGCCAGCATGATGGTGAGCCGCATCAGTCTTGCGGCTACGCCAGGCATTGACCATCATCATCACTCCCAGCGCGGCAATAAACAACGCACTGGCTTTTTCCAGATACCAGCGGCTCAGGCTCAGCTCGCCAAGTGCAAGGTTAAAGCCAATCGCCAGAATAAAGACAAAAGCAATTGCGCTGAGTCCCTGCACCAGACTGCCAAGAAAAGGCACGCTCAGCGCCACGCCGCGCGGTGGCTGATGCGTGGTCAGCCAGGTGGTGACAATAAACTTGCCGTGTCCCGGCCCTGCCGCATGCAGTATCCCGTACACAAAGGTCACCCCAATAAGCCACAACCCGGCGCTGTACTGTCCGCTGTTGATTTGCAGCAGATGGGTCACCAGATAGCGGTGCAGCGTAATTTGCGTCTGCAACGACCAGGCGAGAAACGCCGTCCAGTGACTGAACAGCAACGACAGTAAGACAATGGTCACCAGCGCCACCAGGCTGAAACGGATTTTTGCAGGACTCATCGCGGCTCTCCCTTATTTCACCCGCTTCACGCTAACAGACTCGTCAGTCTAGATAGAACTGACTCATATGACAAACCAGACTTATCATAAGAAAGTCATCTGAGTTACTGAGATTCAAATTCGTCAGATTTTCGAATTTTTTAATTCTCTTGTAGAGCGTATTAACATGGATATTCAGTTCTTCTGCCGTATTAACCGCTGACTGACGATTTTTTAAATAGCAGCGTAATGTCGTCAGTAAAAAACCGGATTTGTCATTTTCGCCGAGAACCGGCGCCAGGGTATCAGTAATAAAGTCTTTCAGCTCCTGACTACTGTGTTTCACCAGCAAGCGGTCAATACCCGCATGTTTAAAATTCATCATGCCATTACGGTTACGTGCTTTTAATACCTCAAGTGCAATGCGGGACTGTTTTATTGCGGTCACGATCTCTGCAGACTTCAGAATCGAACTTAGCCCCGCCTTATATCCCGTTACCTGCTGATAACCTGCTGACAGTCTGTTCTCTATTGCCTGCAACTTTTGTTCTGAACTGTCAGAAGACAATGCAGTAACAGAGCCAGCGTCAAAATAATACAATGTATTTTTGCCAAAGACATCTTTTCCCAGCGCATTAATCACCGCAATATACTGAATATCCTCCGCGTCAATCCATGCGGGTTCCAGCCGGACACACAGAATATATTTATGCAGTGATAACCCTCTTCTCACCAGATTCATTTCCAGTTCCGGTGTCAGACCGCCAGCACGGATACTGTCAATCAGACTCAGCGTTTTTTTGTTTTCCACGGTGACACTGCTGGCACGTTTGTAAATCTCCATAATAACAAACTCTTTTAATCTGGCGATAATTGACAGCACGCTCTCATTCAGCACATCTTTTTTGATCATAAAAAACGCTAATAATCCGCCGTCACTTTCCAGCGGAAAAACGCCATACCGTGGATCATCTGGCAGCGAAATAAAGTCATCCTTATTGTGCTTTAGCTGACTAAGATTGCGCCATGTGAGGAATGCCATATCCTCATTCAGACGCTGGTTACCCAGCACATCCAGATAATTAATGTCGACTGACAGCATGACCGACATTGTCGCGATAAATTCAGATAACTGATTGTATTTAATCGACAATGACACCATGGCGTTATACAGATTGACGCTGGATTCCAGCAACAGATTCTGCGCCTGCAATTGATTACGCAGCTGTTCCACTACCCGCAGGCTTTCTGTTCTTTCATCATAAAGTCGGGCATTGCGCCATGCCAGCGCAACCTGAGAGGAAAAGGTTTCCAGCAGAGACTGCGCCAGAGAGTTAAATACATACTGACGACTAAAAGAAAGAATCGTCAGCGTGCCATAACACGCCTGCTGATCGTATACCGGGACACAAAGAAGAGAGGCCGCGACAGGATTGCTTTTCAGTATTTCATCTCTTACTGGTGATGTCGTTGTAAAGCTATGCAATATTTCTTCACGCGAATGCAATATTATGGTTTTTTGGCTTTTAAACACTTTCCCGGAAGCGGATTCATTAGGGCTGACTGCATAGTCATAATAATTATCATTAAAACCCGACATGGCAACCGGCACCAGAATATCGTTAGTTTCATCATAAATACGAAATATCGCCGCATCACTGTACGCGATAGTTTTCAGTGCCCCCTCGATAACATGCTGTGTCACGATCTCATGGGAAAGTCCCGAGGCAAGATGCCAGGCATTGTCACTCACCTTGGTGAACATCTGATTCTGATATCTTATCGCCTCCTTTAATAAACTGATCCTGATTTCATTTAAGCAGGAATCAACGGCATCCTCTTCCGCCTGCCGGCCATTCAGTGTAATAGATAAACGCAACGACTCAATATGCAGACAGACGATATCAATAATCAGGCAGTCATGCTGGATATCTTTAATTAAAATATAGGACTCATT
Source organism: Erwinia sp. V71 (assembly GCF_965644245.1). Classification (NCBI taxonomy): domain Bacteria; kingdom Pseudomonadati; phylum Pseudomonadota; class Gammaproteobacteria; order Enterobacterales; family Erwiniaceae; genus Erwinia; species Erwinia sp. V71. Next base: position 3,350 of record NZ_CBFFRK010000165.1, on the reverse strand, counting down.
CTGTTCAGAAAAACCATCACGGTCTCCACGCATCAGTTCATCATACAACAGTTCAGAGTGTTCAATACGAATATCTCCGAGCGGGAAATAGCGCAATGCTATTTCATAAAGTGAGGGAGACAGCGAATTCGGAAAATTATCATATGTGACATCATACATAAAATAACCCAGCCATTGTGTATGTTCATACATAGATATTTACCATCAGTTCTGTAAGGGTAGCAAGGACAACATCACATCAGCTCATGTTCTATGAGGGGGTTCTATGTACCGGGTTACCGCAGAAAATAAAAATAAGCTCATCATCTTTATCCTGTTCTTGTGCTGGGTCGTCGGTTTTATCGATAAAACGGCGATCAATATTGCCATTATCCCGATCTCGGCAGAGTTCGGCCTGGCCAGTGATGAAACCGGCATGATCATCAGCGGCTTCTTCCTTGCCTACTCACTGACGCAACTGGTCGGCGGCTATCTGGTGGATCGGCTGGGCAGTAAACGCATTCTTACCGGCGCTGTCGCCGTGTGGTCCGTGGCCACCGCGATGAGCGGCATGGCAACCAGCGTACTCTCACTGGCCATCACCCGCTTTTTCGTCGGCATGGGCGAAGCGGTTTTCCCTTCCGGCAGCTCAGTGGTGATCGCTCAGCAATTTGAAAAAAGCAAAATGGCACGCGCGAAATCCTTCCTGCAGTCGGGCGCATCTGTCGGCTTTGCCGTCGGTTCGGTGGTGGTCTCAACACTCATCGCTTACTTTAACTGGCGCATTATGTTCTTTGTGCTCGGTGCCATCGGCATTGTGCTGGCAGTCTGCTTATGGCAGGTACTGCGCACTGGCACACCCGGCAGTGCGCCAGCGGCCACGGAACCACGCCAGGATAACGTGTCGGAGAAACAGCGCCTGCTGAATATTGTCCGTCGCCCGCTTACCTGGAAAATTACTGCCTGCTATTTCTTCACCAATATCGTCTTCTGGGGATTGCAGTCCTGGCTGCCCTCTTACTGGGTGAAGGTGAAAGGCATGAGTATGGTGTCGATGGGCGCATGGTCGATGCTGCCGCCAACACTGGGCTTTATCTCCTTCCTCACCTGCGGCTGGCTGCTTGACCGCTTTTTCCAGGGGCGTGAGAAATACCTGATTGCCATCGGTGCCGCCGTCTCTGCCTTGTTTATCTGGCTGATGTTTAACGCCTCATCGGTGCCGGTGGCGTTTGCCTGGCTGTCAATCTCGAATATTTTCCTCAACGCGATCAGCATCAGTGTCTTCGTCACCATCATTAAACAGTATCCAAAAGCCTCGGTAGGCACCGCCACGGGCTTTATCAACTCCCTTGCCCAGATTGGTTCTTTCCTGTCGCCGCTGATGATTGGCTACATGCTGAAAATGACCAACCAGAACTATTCCACGGCATTTCTGGCCATCATCGCCTGCGCGGTGATCACATGCCTGATTGCCCTTTCCATCCGCCATGAACAGGCTTCGCTGCCCGCGGAAGCGACATCGAACCTGTCCTGATAAAAGAGAACCGACATGAACTACTTACCGATTATTCAGCAAACCATTGAACGTGAGCGCGCGCGAATTACCGCGGTCAGCGACAGGATCTGGGACTTCGCCGAAGTGCGTTACGAAGAGGCGCAATCAGCCGCGTTAATGGCACAGACCCTGCAGGAGAGTGGCTTTGACGTCACCCGTCAGATTGGTGGTATCGACACGGCCTTTGTCGCCACCTTTGGCAGCGGCACGCCGGTGATCGCCTTCCTCGGTGAATATGACGCGCTGCCATCATTGAGCCAGCAGGCCAACTGTGACGTCTTCTCGCCAGTCATACCTGCCGGTAATGGTCATGGCTGCGGCCATAACCTGCTGGGCTCTGGCTCGCTGGCGGCAGCGCTGGCGACTAAAGCCTGCATGGAACAGCTGGGGTTGTCCGGCACCATCAAATACTTTGGCTGCCCGGCAGAGGAAGGCGGCGGCGGTAAAGCCTTTATGGCGCGAGCCGGGGCGTTCGACGGCGTCGATATCGCCTTCACCTGGCATCCGTGGGATGAAAACCTGGCCTATAACGCGCGCATGCTGGCGACCAACCAGGTGAAGTATCTGTTTAAAGGCAAAAGCACCCATGCCGCCTTTAGCCCGCATCTGGGTCGCAGCGCGCTGGATGGCGTCGAGCTGATGAATGTCGGCGCGAACTTCCTGCGCGAGCACATTATCCCGGAAGCCCGTCTGCATTACGCCATCACCAATGCGGGCGGTAATGCGCCTAACGTGGTGCAGTCAGAAGCGCATGTACTGTATAAAGTCCGCTCACCGAAAATGCAGGAAGTGCGTGAAATTACTGAGCGGGTGCATGACGTGGCGCGTGGCGCGGCGCTGATGACCGGGACAGAGGTAACGATTGAGTTCGATGCAGCGTCCGCTGACCTGATCCCAAATGTCACTCTCGCCAGCGTGATGAATGAGGAACTGCTGAAGATCGGCCCGGTGACGTTTACCGCGGAAGAGAAAGCCTTTGCGCAGGCGATTCAGGAAACCTTCTCAGAGGAAGAAAAACGTAAAGTGGCGAAAAAAGGCCGGGTGTTATCGGAAGATATTACCCCGCTGCGCCCTGAACCCGATTTCCTCAACGGCTCCACCGATGTCGGCGATGTCAGCTGGCTGGTGCCCGTGGGTCAGGTGTATATCGCTACCAGCGCGTGGGGTACACCGCCGCACTCATGGCAGATGGTGACTCAGGGCAAAACCAGTTATGCCCATAAAGGCATGCTGCTGGCGGGCAGCATTATGGCAGCCTCCGCCGTGCGGGTGCTCACCACACCATCCATTATTGCGCAGGCAAAAGAAGAACATATTGTGCAGTGCGAAGGCGAAGCATACCGTTCGCTGCTGCCGCAGGATGCACAACCTAAACCGTTAAACAGCTGATTTTCCACAGGGTGGTGCAATGCCACCCTGCTTACTCTAAAAACACCATAACGAGGCGATACGATGAAAGCGTTTAAATTGACACTGCTTGCGGTGGCCGTTGTGCTGTCCGCCGCTCCTCAGGCAGCCGAAATTTATAATAAAGATGGCAATAAACTGGATTTATATGGCAGCGCCCGTGCCCGCCACTATTTCAGTGAAGATACCACGGTGGATGGCGACAACACCTATATTCGCTTTGGTTTTAAAGGCCAGACCCGAATTAATGACAAACTGACCGGATTTGGTCAGTGGGAATACAATATTCAGGCGAATAATGCCGAATCCGATGGCCCAACAGGAAATAAGACCCCGCGAATTCAGATAATAAGTGCAACGCTCGGACATGATTGTGGAGAGTGTAGGAGGAAGGGTTAACTACCGATAA
>NZ_CBFFRK010000164.1:0-8248 GCF_965644245.1 Erwinia sp. V71 | reverse complement strand
GCGGGCATCGTGAAAAGTCTATGTCAAAGAAAGAGTTATGTTCTCATAATTGACGATTAAATCGCACCTTCCCTAACGAGTTACGCGTGATGAAGTTTACCGTCACACCGGCTAAAAACAGCACCAGCACCCACCAGCGTAAATTACGCCAGCTGCGTTTACTGCCAACAGCACTGATCCCCGGGTTCAAACTGCGGTTCATCTGATTCTCCACTTATTATTGACATCATTAGCCGAATAACGCCTGTTTTATCGCGGTCGTCTGGTCACTCGCAGAATGCAGGGGTACAGCCAGTGCCAGACACAGGCGTTGCCGTGTCGTGTTAACTGAATCAAGGTGTTGCGCACTTCAGCAACAAGTCCGGGACGCTCGCTGGCTGCCTGTTAACAGGGAGAATTTGCCGTAAACCGTCTCTGACTACCCGGCAGGAGTGAACCACAGTTGCGGATTCTGGTCGCGAGGATGATGTTGCATTTGTGATTTGGTTAACCAAATTAAGCAACAAGGTTGACATCACCCCGGTAAAAATCGCAACTTAGCCGCAGGGAAACACAAATGCTGGCTGACTGACATCATTCACATCAATATTGGTCAACCAATTTAAACGTCGTCACCGGCTATGGCGTGGCTGTATCCGGTTCGATATTGCTGATGAGGTAACGACATGAAGCAGACCTGGCGCTGGTATGGCCCTAACGATCCCGTCTCTCTCGCGGATGCCCGACAGGCTGGCGCAACGGGTATTGTCACTGCCCTGCACCATATCCCGAATGGCGAAGTGTGGACGGTGGACGAAATCCTGAAACGTAAAGCGACCGTGGAAGCCGCCGGTCTGGTCTGGTCGGTGGTGGAAAGCGTGCCAATCCATGAAGAGATTAAAACCGGCAGCGGCCAGTGTGAGAAGTGGATCAGCAACTACCAGCAGTCACTGCGCAATCTGGCGCAGTGCGGCATCACCACCGTGTGCTACAACTTTATGCCGATCCTCGACTGGACACGTACCGACCTTGAGTACCAACTGCCGGATGGCGCAAAAGCACTGCGCTTTGATCAGATCGAATTTGCGGTGTTTGAGCTGCATATCCTGCAACGCCCGGGCGCGGAAAACGACTACAGTCCGCAAGAGATTGCACAGGCCAGCCAGCGCTTCGCCAGTATGAGTGAAGAGAGCAAAACGCGCCTGACGCGCAATATCATCGCCGGTCTGCCTGGCGCGGAAGAAGGCTATACGCTGGATCAGTTCCGCGCCCAGATTGCGCGTTACGAAGGCATTGGCAAAGCCGAACTGCGTGAAAACTTCGCCCGCTTCCTGCGGGGCATTATCCCGGTAGCGGAAGAGGCCGCCGTGCGGATGGCGGTGCATCCTGACGATCCACCGCGTCCGATTCTTGGCCTGCCTCGCATTGTCTCCACCGCGGAAGATATGCAGTGGATGGTGGAGACCGTCAGCAGTCACGCCAATGGTTTCACCATGTGCACCGGCTCGTATGGCGTGCGCGCGGATAATGATCTGGTCGGGATGATCGAACAGTTTGGTCCGCGCATTTACTTCGCTCATCTGCGCTCCACGCTGCGTGAAGAGAACCCTAACAGCTTCCACGAAGCCGCACATCTGGCTGGTGACGTCGACATGTTTGCCGTGATTAAAGCGATTGCCGCTGAAGAGCATCGCCGCAGGAATGCCGGGCAGGAGGATCTGATCCCAATGCGTCCGGACCACGGTCACCAGATGCTCGATGACCTGAAAAAGAAAACCAACCCGGGTTATTCGGCGATTGGACGGCTGAAAGGTCTGGCCGAGATCCGCGGCGTTGAGCTGGCGGTGCACCGGGCATTTTTTTCGTAGCGAGTAAAGAACGAGAGAGGGAATTAACGCGACTTTTTCTTGCCTGTGACAGGAGTCTGATATGGAACACACTCTCGCCACCGCCGCGTTACCGGTGGCACGCCCGCAGTGGGACAGCGCGCGCCTGCAGCCGCGTATTGTCCATCTTGGCTGCGGTGCATTTCATCGCGCCCACCAGGCGCTGTATACCCACCATCTGCTGGAAATCAGCGACAGCGACTGGGGTATCTGCGAAGTCAACCTGCGCTCAGCCAGCAGCAGACAACTGATGGAAAACCTGCGTCATCAGCAGTTGCTGTACACCGTAGCGGAAAAAGGTGCGCAGCATACAGAACTGAAAATTATTGGCTCGATCACCGAAGCACTGCATCCGGCGCTGGATGGCTGCAATGGTATTCTGCAGGCGCTGACGCGCGAGCAGACCGCGATTGTCTCCCTGACCATCACCGAAAAAGGCTATTGCACGGATGCCGCCAGCGGACAGCTGGATCTGACTAACACGCTGATTCAGCACGATCTGGTGCATCCCGGTGAGCCGCAATCCGCCATCGGCTATCTTGTCGAGGCGCTGCGCCTGCGTCGCGAACAGAACCTGCCGCCGTTTACCGTGCTCTCCTGCGACAACCTGCGCGACAACGGCCATGTGGCGCGTGCCGCGGTACTTGGCCTCGCCGGTCAGCGCGATCCGGCGCTGGCAGAGTGGATCGCCAGTCACGTCACCTTCCCCTGTACCATGGTGGATCGCATTGTGCCCGCTGCCACAGAAGAGACATTACAGCAGATTGCCGCTCAGCTCGGGGTGTACGATCCCTGCGCCCTCGCCTGCGAATCGTTTCGCCAGTGGGTGATTGAAGACAATTTTGTTAATGGCCGCCCGGAGTGGGATCGGGCTGGCGCGCAGTTTGTCGCCGATGTCGCGCCGTTCGAAATGATGAAACTGCGGATGCTGAATGGCAGCCATTCGTTTCTGGCGTATCTCGGTTATCTTGGTGGCTATCAGACCATTGCCGACACCATGAGCCATCCGGCGTATCGCCAGGCAGCACTGACGCTGATGCTCAACGAACAGGCGACAACACTGACGATGCCCGCAGGCACCGACCTGCAGGACTATGCCCGTCTGCTGATCGAACGCTTCAGCAATCCGGCGCTGCATCACCGTACCTGGCAAATCGCCATGGACGGCAGCCAGAAGCTGCCACAGCGGATGCTGGATTCGATCCGCCATCATCTGGCACACGGCAGCGACTGGCGTCACCTGGCGCTGGGTGTGGCGGGCTGGATGCGCTATGTACTGGCGGTCGATGAACAGGGTAACGCGATTGAAGTGGTTGACCCATTACTGGCGCAGCTGCAGGACATTAACCAGCGCTATCCGGCAGGCGATGCGCGCGTAACTGCCCTGCTCACTATCAGCGCTATTTTTGGCACCGACTTGCCGGCTAACGCCAGCTTTGTTGCCACCGTACAACAGGCCTATCAGCAACTGTGCCAGGCGGGTGCGCGCGTGGCAGTCGAATCTTTGGGAGTCTCCTGATGACGTCATTTATGAATGAAGATTTTCTGCTGCAGAGCGACACCGCGCGCCGTCTGTACCATGACTTCGCCGCAGACATGCCGATTTATGACTTCCATTGTCATCTTAATCCGCGCGAAATCGCCGAAGATCGACGCTTTGCTAATCTCGGCCAAATCTGGCTGGAGGGCGATCACTATAAATGGCGTGCCTTACGCGCAGCGGGCGTCGATGAGTCGCTGATCACCGGCAGCAGCAGTGATTACGACAAATATCTCGCCTGGGCAGAAACGGTGCCGAAAATGCTGGGTAATCCGCTGTATCACTGGACACACCTCGAACTGCGCCGCCCGTTTGGCATCACCGGCACGCTGTTTGGCCCGGACAGCGCCAGAGCGATCTGGGATCGCTGCGCAGAACAGCTGGCCACGCCGGAATTTTCGGCGCGCGGCATTATGCGCCAGATGAAGGTGCGCATGGTCGGCACCACTGACGACCCGATCGACTCACTGCAGTATCACCGCCAGATTGCCGACGACGACAGTATTGATATTGATGTCGCCCCCAGCTGGCGTCCTGACAAAGTGTTTAAAATCGAGCTGGAGGGGTTTGTCGACTACCTCGGCAAACTGGAAGCCGCGGCGGATGTCGCCATCGACAGTTTTACCGCCCTGCGTCGTGCGCTGCTGTTGCGCCTTGATCATTTCTCTGCGCATGGCTGCCGCGCGTCCGATCACGGCATTGAAACCCTGCGTTATGCGCCAGTGCCGGACGATAAGGTACTGGATGGTATCCTGGCGAAACGCCGTCGCGGCGACACGCTGGAAGAGCTGGAGATTGCCCAGTTCAGTACCGCCGTGCTGGTGTGGCTGGGCGCGGAATATGCACGACGCGGCTGGGTGATGCAGCTGCATATCGGCGCGATCCGTAATAACAGTACGCGCATGTTCCGCCTGCTTGGGCCGGACAGCGGCTTTGATTCGATTGGCGACAACAATATCGCCTGGCCGCTGGCGCGGCTGCTCGACAGTATGGACGTCAATGATCAGTTGCCGAAAACCATCCTGTATTGCCTCAATCCGCGTGATAACGAAGTGCTGGCGACTATGGCGGGCAACTTCCAGAGTGCAGGCGTGGCAGGCAAGATTCAGTTTGGTTCTGGCTGGTGGTTTAACGATCAGCGCGACGGTATGTTGCGTCAGCTGGAGCAGCTGTCGCAGATCGGTCTGTTAAGCCAGTTTGTCGGCATGCTCACCGACTCGCGCAGCTTCCTGTCGTATACCCGCCACGAATATTTCCGCCGGATTCTGTGCAATCTGCTGGGGCAGTGGGTGCAGGACGGTGTGGTGCCGGACGATGAGCAGTGGCTGGGCAGCATGCTGCAGGATATTTGCTATCACAATGCCGAACGCTACTTTACTCTGCCAGCGGCGGTTTGAGCCCTTCCCCTGCCATGGCGGAGGATCAGGGAGGGGGTACTGATATCCCCTCTCCCCAATATGCTATAGTCTGGCGAAAATAACCGATATTGTTCATCCCTTAATCAGCAGAAAGCGAACACGATGAAAACACCGACCTCACCACAGCGCCCGTATCAGGAAGTGGGAGAAATGCTGCGTAATATGATTACGCAAAAACAGTATGCGGTAGGCGAACGGCTGCCGCCGGAACGCGAAATCGCCGCGCTGCTGGATGTCACCCGCACGCTGGTGCGTGAAGCGCTGATTATGCTGGAGCTGGAAGGTCTGATCGAAGTGCGTCGTGGCGCCGGGATTTTTGTTATCAGCGACAGCCCGGCGCAGTCGGCCGCAGCGCAAAGCAGCTGTAACGACGCCGGTCCGTTTGAACTGTTACAGGCGCGCCAGCTGCTGGAGAGCAATATCGCGGAATTCGCCGCGCTGCAGGCCACGCGTGAAGATATTATCAAAATGCGCCAGGCACTGACGCTGGAAGAGCAGGAACTGGCATCCGGCGCCGTCAATGAAAGTGAAAACGGCGACCGTAATTTCCACCTGGCGATTGCCGAAGCCACGCACAACAGCATGCTGGTTGAGCTGTTTAAACAGTCGTGGCAGTGGCGTGAAGATAACGTGATGTGGGGGCAGCTGCATCGCCACCTGGTGAACACCCACTATCGCAAACAGTGGCTGGAGGACCATAAAAAAATCCTCGCCGCACTGATCAAGAAAGACCCGCGCGCCGCCAAATTCGCCATGTGGCAGCATCTGGAGAATGTGAAGCAGCGGCTGCTGGAGTTCTCCAATGTCGATGATATCGATTTTGATGGCTATCTGTTTGATTCGTGGCCACTGGATGTGGCCGACAGCCAGCCACTGCGTTAACCGCCAGGGCGACACCTCGTCGCCCGATTTTCTGCCCCGTTGCTGTCCTGTTGTCAGCGTCCTCTCACCCGGCCATTAACCGGCCAGATAAACCTTATCCCGCCATCGTTTTTTTGCTGCTGGCGCAGAAAAAACATCTGCCTTTTTTCGCAGCGAAGAATTATTCCACTGCCAATGACGTTGCTTGATCAAGATCAACCGCCGTCAGATACAAAATGGCGTCTAATAGTGTCACAGAGATAATTTTTAAACTGTGAAGCCGGAATAACCCCTCACAAAATACTGGTGATTCACCTTCACAGGAAATTAACAACAAGCTGGCGCGACATGACCGATTGACCAGCAACAAAATACCGATGGAAAAGTGGTGCAGTAATAATCAGCCGACATAACACAAATTAAATGGTGATTATCTGTGCAGTGTGAAATATATCCACTCGCCACTTCTCCGGTGAAACTATTTAATTATCCACCAGGAGTACTTATGAAACGCGGACTATCCCTGATGCTATCCGTTGCGGTAGCACTGATACTGTTCCTGATACCCACCCCCGACGGACTGGAGCCTTATGCATGGCATTTCTTCGCCATCTTTGTTGGCGCCATCGTTGCCCTGATCCTCGAACCTCTGCCTGGCGCGGTAATTGGTATCGCCGCGGTGGTGATTATCTCCCTGCTGTCACCGTGGGTGCTGTTCAGTCCGGCTGAAATGGCCGCGCCGAAGTTCCAGCTGGCGGCACAGTCGTTTAAATGGGCGGTTTCTGGTTTCAGTAACTCCACGGTCTGGCTGATTTTCGGCGCCTTTATGTTTGCCGCAGGCTACGAGAAAACCCAGTTCGGCCGCCGTCTGGCGCTGATTCTGGTGAAATATCTTGGCCGCCGCACACTGACGCTGGGCTACGCGATTACCTTTGCTGACCTGCTGTTAGCGCCGTTTACGCCGTCCAACACCGCACGTAGCGGCGGGACAATCTACCCGATTATCTCTAACCTGCCGCCGCTGTACGGTTCAAAACCGAATGACCCCAGCGCGCGCAAAATTGGTTCTTATCTGATGTGGGTGGCGATTACCGCAGCCTGTATCACCAGTTCGATGTTCCTGTCTGCTCTGGCACCAAACCTGTTAGCACTGGCGCTGGTGAAAAGCTCGATTAACCTGGATATCTCCTGGACTACCTGGTTTGTTGCCTTCCTGCCACTGGGCGTGCTGTTAATCCTCACCATGCCACTGCTGGCCTACTGGCTCTATCCGCCAGAAGTGAAAGTGAATGATGAAGTGCCACGCTGGGCGCAGCGCGAGCTGGAGAAACTGGGCAAACTGACCCGCAACGAAATCCTGCTGCTGTGCTTTGTCTGCCTGGCGCTGGTGATGTGGATTTTCGCTACGGCCTGGATTGAACCGGCAATGGCAGCCCTGCTGGTGGTGACACTGATGCTGTTCACTGGCGTACTGGACTGGAACGATATCACTGGCAACAAACCGGCATGGAATACCTTTGTCTGGTTCGCCACCCTGGTCGCCCTGGCATCAGGTCTGTCACAGGTTGGTTTTATCGCCTGGCTGGGTAAAGAAGGCGGCGCACTGCTCGGCCACCTCGACCCGACACTGGCGACGATTGCCCTGCTGGTGGCCTTCTATCTGCTGCACTACCTGTTCGCCAGCACCACGGCGCACACCACCGCGCTGTTACCGGCCATGCTGGCTATCGGTTCTTCGATTCCGGGCCTGAATATGACAGTGTTTGTGCTGCTGCTGGTAACGTCACTGGGTGTGATGGGCATTATCACCCCATACGGTACAGGCCCAAGCCCAATCTACTACGGCAGTGGCTACCTGCCGACCGCCGACTACTGGCGCCTCGGCACCATCTTCGGCATGTTCTTCCTGGTGCTGATGATTGTGATTGGTTATCCGTGGATGGCAATGATGTTTGCCTGATCACATACGGCGTATTAAAGAGAGGCCCGGCAGATTTGCCGGGCTTTTTTATTTGGCGGAAAGTCGCCTGTCGAAGATAAAAATTCATGGCACCCGTGAAAGAGTCACAGCCTCTGCGACTTCAGGGAGGCCCTCGCGCAATGCGTTGCAAGACAACAGATACCTGCCCTGCCATACCCGTAGTTAAAAATCATACGGAGCTCACACAGCCGACTGACGGTTACCCCGGACAGGCGTATCCGCAGCGCTGAACGGAGCGAGGAAGCCAGGATGTGCCCGCAGGACGCGGGCGCAAGGCGATTAGGGACAGGGACGTCCCGTTATCGCCGGTCCGTCAGGCTGGTGAGCGAAGTGAAGGCACCACGCAAAGCGTGGCGCGAGAACCAGCCAGACCGGGGTAACCGTCAGGCCGCGTACGGCACAGTAAAATGCTTAAGTGCGCAGCATGACTTTTTTGCCCGTTTGATTTTCCGGGCATTCCTCAGAGTGGTTTCCCTCTTTCCGGCGGGGGCGTTATCTGTGGGAAGAGGGCGGATTCAAGTTCGAAGTGCAACGCTAAGCCGCCTGTCTTAACTCTGCAAAGACCACTGAAGGCTGCCGGAAC
>NZ_CBFFRK010000163.1:0-8475 GCF_965644245.1 Erwinia sp. V71 | reverse complement strand
CGGCTGATCGAAGAGATGCGAAACTGTGATCGAACTTCGATGCCAATCCGTGATCGTTCAGAGCGGAATACGCACCTGGGTGGTTTCCTCGTCAACGGCGGCTGACGTATCCGTGACGTCAACCACGCCCAGCTCAGCCTTGCTGCTGTGTGCGTGTCCCTGCGCCAGTACGGTCAGCTCGGAGAAGGCCCGTTCCTCGCTGCTCTCATCGTCCAGGCTGATAACATTGTTGCCTTTACCGTCCCGGCGCAGAATCAGCGTCGCCACAGGTTGCGTGGTGTAATCAGGCCCGCCGATGACCAGCGTACCGGATGTCGTAAACCACGGCCACAGACCGCGCCCGGCGCAGGCACGCAGCAGCGTGTCCCATGCACGCTCTCCCGGTTCGACAGTAACTTTGTCATTGCGGATCGAGGACTCGGCGTGCAGCTCAATATTCGTGATACCCAGCGGGCGAACAACGCGCGCAATCACTTCCTCCAGGCTCATCTGCTTACCCGTGAAAACGGGGGATGAGCAGTCAACAAGCACGGCGGCACCATCGCGTCCGGAAAGCGCTATCTGCACAGCATCCTTGCTGACGGAACGACGCACACGGTCAATACGCCCGGTCATCACGGTATCACCACCGACCCGGACAATTACCGGCGCACCACGTTTTACATCTGCCGGGAAGATGCCATCAGGCAGGCCGAGACGCATCGACCAGGCATCTGCCGGGATAAGAAAGTCACTGTCCACGCTGTAGCTGTTCCAGTCGCTGTGAACTTTTCCGGCAATCACCACGGAGACTTTATCCAGGTCTTTATCCTGCGCAGCCTGCTTATTCGGTGTAGGCATAGAGCGTGTCCCCCGGCTTCAGGTTGTTAGGGTCGCGCAGCGACGGGTTAAGCAGCTGCAGCTCTGTCGCGCGTGTGTAATCGCCGTACCACAGGTGCGCCACAAGGTGCAGGTTCCCGGCACTTGCCACGGTGCGTACTGTCAGCGGCGGGCGGGCCTGAATCAGTGCTGTGGCCATCACCTGCAGAGCCAGCGCGATATCCTTGAGACCATCAACAACTGGCATATAATCCAGCGCAACAGTGGTGGTGGCGCTGCTGACGGAATCCATTTCGGCGCTGTAGGCATTGCGGTTCGCATCAATCGCGTTCTGAATCGCCTGCCGTGTGTCATCCGTGATTTTCTCGACATCATCCGGCGACAGAACGGCGGTCAGCGATTCATCAGACAGCAGGTCAGACGCCTGCTGAGAAAGCTCGATGGCCACCGCCGTCAGCACCATCACGCGCAGCTCTTTAATGTCGTCAGAGGTGATATTTGTCGGCATATCAACAGACCCGGAAACAGCGCCACTGATAAGGTCATCGGGCATTGTGGCCACCGAGGATGCCTGCGTGGTTATCGCCGACCAGTCAGACATCGCGACTGCAGGCGTGGAGGTATAGACCGTGCTGTTACTGCCCGATGATGATGCGGCCTTTGTGCTGCCGAAGCTCAGCGCAGACAGAATGTCATTCATAAATGCCGACGGGAAATTCACAAAGTCGGTTACGCTGTTGTTATATCCCGTCAGTTCGCCACGCAGCACTGAGGCCATATTCATCGCCGCCACTCCCAGTGCTTTGACCCGGTTCATGAAGCGTTTTGCTGTCCGAAGTGGTGCTAATGCGCTTTCCATCAGGGCTGAGGCATCATCCAGCATCGTCTGGATCTTATTAAATACAGAATCACCCAGACTGAGCGGCCAGTCGCGCGTAAAGAACAGGTTTGTTGTCTTGTGCTGCCAGAACTGAATATCGACAGTGCAGTAATCCGGGTTATCCTCATCATGACTGACCTGATAAAGCCTGACCTGCATGTTTGGCATAACGCCAAAAACGGGATGTATCAGTTCGTCCGCTCCATGCTTATCAAGGGCTTCAAGAAACACCTGCAGGCGAATTTCATAGTCATCGCCCCAGAACACGGCCTGTACCTGCAGACTGCGTGACTTAGCCCCCAAATCTTCAATGTCGGCACCATCGAGGTAGGGATATTCGTTTATCCCCAGCGAACGCTCGACGCTGTCACGTGTGTTTTTGACGTCGAAACGCACGCCACGAAATTTCGCATCCTGAAGTGAATCAGCCCATGCCATCAGTGCGGCCCTCCCTGTGGCCCACGCGCAGCAGACTGGCCGTTAACCTCATTCATGGTTTCAGCAATAACGCGTCCATCAAGCTGCAGCGTGGTAGTGATGTTTATTGGCTGTAATGGTTGCTGATTCTGAACAAACGGCGGCACGGGGTATCCATTAGCCGTCTGCGGCAGTGAAATATTCGTAGGCGCAGACCACCAGGATTTTACTTCGTCCCATGCATCCAGCAGACCAGGGCTGGATGCTTTCAGATCGCGCAAGCGGCTCATGCTGTCATTATCCTGCCCGGACTGCAGACGGGCACGCGCCGCCGCATCGCCACGTTCAACCTGCACCAGCGGGGCATCATTTGCCGCCTGCCATATTGCGAGAGGTGCCAGCACTTTACCGCCCAGGCGCGCCAGCCGCCCCATCAGACCAGACGCGCCAGCCGCTGCTGGAGCACCTGCTGCAGCGATTCCTGCGGCTCCGCCAACTGACGACAGAATTTTAATTCCGGCAAAAGCCCAGGCAGCAGCAGTCATAGCTTTTATTCCTGTTTCGGCTCCAGCCAGTGCTTTAGTTAAGGAAGGTGCGATTAATTCGATGGGAACCATTTTTTCGTCCTGTCATCGTATGGTAAATGAACAAAGAACCGCCCAAAACACTGAAAACGATTGATGAACGGCAATCATTGTAGTCATGAACAGAACTTTGAATGATTAAATCGCACCTTCCTTAATAAATCCGCTTTTAATTGTATTTAAAGGCATCTCACACCCCCGCAATATCAAGTGCAATTGGACGGTACTGGTCGCTGTCGCCAACACGCTCATACACGCGGATATAAGAGCGACTGCCGACGACCTGAACAGCTTCGCCGATGGCGACCATCGCTTTCTGCCAGCGTTCATCGTCGATTTCGAGGCGATGCAGCGCCAGCACGGCACCGGTATTCACTTCACCTTCTTTTTCAGTCTGGAATGCACGGTTGATGATCGCGTGGATTTCCGGGCGTGCGCCCTCAGTCCAGTCAGCCAGACATGCATCGATTAGCACCTTAGCTGCCTGCAGACGCTCATCGAACGCGATGCGGTCCTGCATGGCGCGCTGGATTTTGAACTGGCCGTCAAAGCTGTAGAGGGTAACGTTGCCTTTTTTACCGCCCAGCGAAACGCCGTACTCATTGGCAGAGAGGTCAACAAATGCGCCGATGTCAGAGAAGCCGGACAGCTTGAACTCTTCCAGCGCCTTATTCAGTTCCAGCGCGCTGCCAATAATTTCACGCACCAGTGCATCAGTGCACGGTCAATGTCTTTGATGAGGCTTTCCGGCGTCATCACGCCTTTGGCATCGACCCAGTAACCATCCAGTACGGTTTTAGTGGTGAACTGTTTGTTTTCAGTGGACATTCTTTTTCGCCTTCTTGTTGATTGCATCAATGATTTTCTGATTCACATGACCAGCAAGACCTGCTGCGACAACTGCCGCAAGATGCTGTACCTGCTCGTTATCTTTCTCGCCTGGCTCAACATTGCAGTTGACTGACAGGCCACGTTTCGTGCTTTCCAGACTGATTACGATCTTTGCCACTACGTCCCCCTTAATGAAGTGATTCCGACCAGACCACCCGGCAACCGCTTTCATCGGCATATACCCCCTGACGAAAGCCCCATGCTGGTTATGTCCACTGTGCTTATAGTGAGCGCGCCCCTCACGCATCATCCTGTCGCACCAGACGTGGAATGACTGGCAGTGAGTTACGCAGCGTGACGCTGTTAACTTTCACACCATGAGTGCTCAAGAGAAGTATCAGCGCTTCGGCTTTCACCAGCGCGTTGATTACATCCGCGTTACTGTTTTTAATCATGCTGTTTGCCCTCAGTTAATCAGCATTTCAGAGAACTTACGGACGGCTCCGGCACTGACGGCCTGACCGTTGATGCTGCTGTAGCGGCTCACACCACGTACCAGCTTGAACAGGCGGCGCGCATTACCATGGCTGGCACGGAATAACGCATCGCTGACATCTTCGTTTTGCGCATCCTGCAGCATGCTGCAGGCGATAGCGGTGATATCCTCTTGCGGCAGGGCATCGCCGATGCTCAGGGCAAGGCCCACGCGGCTGTAAAGCTGCTTGTATTCGCCACGCTTACCCTTGAGGTTGATGATGAGACGCGGCATACCCGCCAGCACCACACCGATACCCGCTTTGTCGTGAATGCGGCGCAGTGTTTCCAGTGCCCGGTATGGAAGATTTTCGGCCTCATCGACCATCAGCAGACGACCCGAATCACGCAGGGCGCTAATGCAGGCTTCGCTCAGCTCGTGCATGTTGCCGCGCTTGCTCAGGCCCAGGCGGTTGCAGAGTTCTTCCAGCACAACACGCGCGGTGTAGCCCGGGTCGGCTTCAATCAGGATCGCGTCTTTGTTCTGCGCCGCGTACTCACGCAAAATCATGGTTTTGCCGAGTCCTGCATCGCCGTTAATGACGTTGATTTCGCCGTCCAGATGCGCCAGCTTGAGCACTTCCATTCCCTTTCTGGATGTGACCGTCTGGATATAGCGCGCGGTAATACGCTGCGATTTCTCTTTTTCGGCCTCACGGGCAATGAAACCGGATACCAGCTGGTCGATGCTTTTCACATCGCCTGCGTATTTGTCCTGCAGATACTGGTTAATTACCGCGACGCTTTTACCCACAGCGCGCGCAACCTGCGTCTGGCTGTAGCCTTTGCGTTCCATCAGTTCAGTTAATTCGGTACGGATAGTCATGACTCACCTCTTAACGGCTGCTGCCGCTTTTCTTAAGAAATTCTTCGCGGTCTGCTTCAAGGAAGAAGAAATGCTCTTCCTCTGTGATGACCGAGTATTCAGCCGGGATAAAGCTGCCAAGGTCGCTGAACGACTGACCCGGCAGGACAGAGCGGCCTTCGGCTTCAATCTCCTGACGCTGTTCATCAATGCGTTTCAGGCGGCGCTGACGGCGTTTCTCAACGGCTACATCCATCATGCTGACCGGGATGGCGGCACGCTTATTGCCGTTCCAGATGGCGCTGCAGACAAAGGTTCCGTCCATGCGGCGCACAATAACTTCCTGCGGGTCATGGATATCGAAAGCCACGCGAACTTCCTCTCCGTCGACGGTAATCAGCGACTCTGAGAAATAATCGTTGTTGAACAGGCGCAGCCAGCCGCGCTGAGCTGTACGCATCATTTCCGGCATAAAGGCTTCGCGCAGTTCCACATCCGTCAGGTATTCGATTTCGTCGCCTTCGGCTTCCAGAGCGGCGCGGCGGAACATCGCCGGGGTCATGTGTCGGCCGTTATGTTTCGGTAACTCGCTGTGTTCGTGCGAGTTGTTATAGGCGTCTACCTCGTAAGCGATAGCGTCCAGCAACTGCTGCCATGTCGGCAGTTTTCCCGGCGCGGTGCGCTGTACCGGAGTCAGCTCACGCCCGTTTTCCTGCGCTTTAACCGCAGACTGGATGGCGCGTGCTGTGATACGGGCATGCTCAGGGTCAGCAGATGATCCGTTGTAAGTCTCGAACTGCATGGCCACACGGCGTGGAACACCTTTGTTCAGACGCTCGATGATGCCGCGCGATTGTGGGCGACCCGGAATACTGGTCGGGTGCTCGATGCCCATGCGGCTGAAAATACCCGTAACATCAGCATCCAGCGTTTTGTTGGTCTCGCCGCCGCCGTTATCGGAATACACAAACAGTGGCTTGCCGTGGTGCTTCATGGCGTAACGGTAGGCATCGGCCACCGCGATGACGCTCTCGGAAAGCGCCAGGCTCCAGCCCGTAATGAAACGTGTGCGCCCGTCGATGATCATCGTCAGCTCTGGCGTGAACGGACGGCCATGGTCAGGGTGCGCCACCTTCATTTCGAGTGACTTACCGTCAGCAATCCAGCAGCCGTTAACGGGCATCTGTGACCAGTCGCGCTTCTGGAAGCACTCATAAACCAGCGCGGCAGAACCACTGACACGGCCACGGGCTTTCTCGCGCTTAGGCAGTTTGTCCATGGCCCGGCGTACCGCGTCATAAGACGGACACGCGGCTATCATTGCAGGCTGGTCGGCATAAACCTGTGACCACTCAGCCTGAAAATCCCGGTAGGCCTCGCGCAGACACGGGCCTTTACGACTGCGCCAGTGCGCCAGAAAATCAGGCAGCCACTTAATCTGCTCCGGCTTTTTTGGCTTTGAGATAGCCAGGCGCCAGCATAGCCAGGCGCTCAACACCCGGACGGGTGGTCTGGAAAATGCTAAGTCACTCCTGCAGGCTTCGCTCACCAACACCGCTGCGGGTTGACCCTTTGCGGGCGTTAGCAATTTCAGCCAGGCTTCTCAAGTGCTCCGGCAGCGTGCTGTTGCGTGATGATTCAGCGATAAACTTCACTGCAGCGGTGCGGGACATACCCGCATCGCGCAGGCGCTCGACCTCCATCGCCAGTGCCGCACGGGCATCAGCGATCTGCTTTTGTTTCTCGGTCAGAGAGGATACTTCTCTTTCCAAAAGCGCCGGACATTGACGCATCAACTCAACTTCACGCGTTGGCTTGACCTTGTGCTTAACAGTGGTATTTGATTTTTCAGTAACCCCTGCACCTGTCTCAAGAATTGACCGATAGGCTTTTTCGCGAATAGCTGACTGAGCTTCAACGGGTAAACTTTCAACCGCATATTCATTCCCACCACCGCGACCAACACGGGAACGCATCTGCCACCCGCAGGTTTTGGCTCTGGCCATGATTCCCGGACGAGTTACTGGCATACCTGGTAAGGTCATATCTGCCAGTTCCTGCGCGGTATAGTGTGTTTTCAGGTTGATCTGAGCCATGATTATTAATTCCATTCACCTGAAAATGGTTTATCATACCTAGTGGGCCATATAGCCTATGGGGGTAAACCAATTGCATCTGCAATGATTTTTTGCCCTTTAGGCCACGGGCGATCTAAGGCATTTTTCAATGAACCTGCGCTTTTATAGCCATGGTGAATAGAAAGGCGGCGCAGTGACCATCCCTGCTTATGTAAAGCCGCAACAATGTCCGCTCTGTGCCAGTCAGACTCAGTCTGGCTTTTTTTTGCACTCTCGAATGTACTCATTAGTTAACCTCCCAAGGTTATTTCATAGATACAGTATGATCGAAATTGAGTCATGCAAACCTGAAAATCACTCATTTAATTCATTTTCAGGTTGCATTTGATTGGGAGGCAACCAAATTTCAGGTTGTTATCTATCAAATTCAAACACTTAAGCACAACATGAAAAAGTCGAAAATAACTTAGAGAGATTTGCAGGATATGACTGATAAACCTGAAAACAACTTAACGAGTGAGATAGGTAAGCGTATTCGCTCTCTTAGAGAGGATCTGAAGCTATCGAGAAACCAAGTGGCGGAGAATTTAGGTGTGTCTCTATCAACCCTTCAAGCCTGGGAGAATGAAGAGCGAGAGCCAACTGCAACCCATGTTCTGAGATTGGCCACTATCTTGAGTACGAGCGTTGAATTTTTATTGACGGGAACAGCGCAACAAAGTGCTCCAGCACAAAGCCCTACAGTCATTAAATCCGGCTCTGCTGTTGATGTGAAAGGGAACTCTGTTGACCTTGAGGAGTTTGTTTTTGTCCCTCGTTACAACGTCTCTGCGGCTGCAGGACACGGTGCATGGAACGACGATGAAAGCCCAATGTTTACGGTTAGCTTCAGAAGATACTGGGTTGTAAACCACTTGAAAGCAGATCCCTCTAAACTATCCGTAATCAGTGTGAGTGGTGATTCGATGGAAGGCGTTCTTAATGATAAGGATGTCATACTGGTCAATCACGCTGACAGAGAGCCACGCGAGGGAATCTATGTACTACGCATAGATGGCCAGTTGCTGGTGAAGAGAGTGCAAAGACTCCCTGGCTCACAGCTCAAAATCACAAGCAACAATCCTGCTTATGATCCATACACAATAAGCCTGACAGACATACCAGACGATTTTGACATCGTTGGTAAAGTGGTGTGGTATGGAAGGGTTATTTAATAGCTGCTTAAAAGGGAGTTAAAGCAGCTTAAATCGCTATCGTAATTATGCAGAACTAAACGCGTTTTTTTCTATTTTTGCTCAAAATTTTCCCGGCGATGCAAAACGCCCATGCCTTGCTCTAGGCCCCGTCAATCCTGACTTTCTCGGCCATTCCCCCATACTTAACCACCATGCAGAAACGATCACCTCCCCACATGGGCAGGAGAGCGCAGACCCTGAACCAGTTAATGAGCAAGGCGCGAATTCAGATAATAAGTGCAACGCTCGGACATGATTGTGGAGAGTGTAGGAGGAAGGGTTAACTACCGAT
>NZ_CBFFRK010000162.1:0-8681 GCF_965644245.1 Erwinia sp. V71 | reverse complement strand
CTGAAAACGATAGATGAACGGCAATCATTGTAGTCATGAACAGAACTTTGAATGATTAAATCGCACCTTCCCTAATTATTTGCAAGACTTCATTCTGAAAAAAGTTCTACGGCTAACGCCAAGTTCAATCCATGGTTCGCCTAGACTGGGTCTCCCGCCCCCCTTACTTTTCTTGCCACCTTTACTACCACGTTTAATCTGTAATTCTCTTGTGTGTGTGCTTAATACATACTTATTAAATGATACCTCAGTGAAATTATTTTTAGTCCATTTAGCAATACTTTTAGCTATGCTGATTACTTCATTTTCATCCAGAGGCGCTGAAAATTGCAGGTTGTAGGCACTGGCGCGTTCGTAGCAGGCTTGCAGCCACTGCTCGTATTCAGGCCAACCCTGACGGATGGCGCGGTACGCCCATTTACGGGTTTTGTCGAACAGCGTGCAGTTGCGGCCCAAGCCGTAGTCGGCTACGATTTCCTTTTCGTTCGCTGCGTTCAGGTCGAGAAAGTCGGCCAGCCAGTCCAGCGTGTAGAGTTCCAGCTGCCATACGGCGATTTTCCAGTGGCCGTGGTTCGGATTTTTGCAGATGAGTCCAGAATACCCCGCATCAGCCTCTAATTTTTTACGTAGCGCGTTCTCCACGGCGGCGGCGTAGCGCAGCGGCTTCATTTTTCCGTCCGGCGCGGTGCGGATTGAGGTTTGCAGCGCGTACAGCAGGTGCGCGTGTCCGTTTTCCGGATTGGTGATGCTCAGCGTGGGCGCGGGGGCGTTGCGGTCGCTCCAGTCGATGGCTGCACCGGCGCGATCGACGTCGAATCCCAGCCAGAACATGGCGTGAGGCTGATTAAACTGGATGTATTTCGCCAGAATGGCGCGTTCCTTACCGGTAATGCGTACACCAAAGTGCAGATCGTCCGAAAAGTACGGCTTGTGAGGTAAGCGGTCGTTGAAAAGTGTAAGTGCAGCGTTATGCAATGCGCCCTGCGCTTATGGCGGGCTGTTGTTTCGCACGGTGCATGTGCTAGTATCCTTTATAGGTTTTGTGCCTGCGCCCTCGTTAATCATGGTTCTTCCGCCAAGTTGATACATGATTACGGGGGCGCTGTCTTTTATGCCGCTTAACGTTACACATGCCTCTGTATTTTGTCACCTGCCACCATTAGTTATTGCCAAATGAAACAAACCATTACCATGCTGGTGAAAGCATGTAAACTTTAAGAACGTGTTAGATACACGTGTAAAAATAAGGAGGTCATAATGCCCGTATCAACCGTGCGATATAAAAAAACCGTCAGTGTGACACTGGAGCCTGCACTATTACAGCAGGCACGCGACGCCGGAATTAATCTGTCGGCCACGCTCACTGCCGCCCTGAAACACCAGATACGTGAATCAGAAGCTGAACGCTGGAAACGCGCCAACCGTAAAGCGATCCAAGAGCTTAACCGAATCACGGATAAACACGGCTTACTCTCTGACGATCACAGGACGTTCTGATGCAGTTCATGGTTTACCGCAATAAAGGCAACAGTAGTGCTTATCCCTATCTGCTGGATGTCCAGAGCGACATTATCGGCGAGCTGAACACCCGATTGGTTATCCCGCTGTTTCCCCTCAATGAGGTCAGCGGGCGGCCTGCTCTCCGCCTGAATCCGGTACTGAGCGTAGATGGTGATAATTACCTCGTTATGACCCATGAAATGGCTAGCGTTCGTCAGTCACAGCTAGGTGATGAGGTGGTGAGCATCAGAGAGCATAGGGACGCCATCAAGAACGCACTGAATTTTCTGCTCGACGGCTTCTGAATTAACATCTTCATTCCGTGATCGTGTCTCCGGCTGCAGTCGGTAGAGACAGAGCGCGTTTTCTGCCGTTGCTGTTTCTGTTTTACGCCAACTCTCTGTCCAGGATCTCAATCAGCGCATCAAGCGGATGATGTCTCTGCTCAGACCATCTAAAGCACTCAGAAGCTGTGTTTCTATCTCGGTAATGTTTTGCTCATCTTCGGTGTTAAAACCGCTCAAAAGCGATTCAGGGCGTTCTGTCAGGGTTATTTAGCCGTATATGTCACACTGTGTTGTCGGTCGTCGATGTGTAGGTTTCCACGCCGTGAACCTGCTTCGGCCGGAACACCTACCTGGTGTTCCGGCGCATATAGTCGCTGTAAATCGTCACACCCGTGCCGCTTTCCACTTTCAGGCTCTCTATCTGCTGGCTGTAGCTATTGATCACGCCCTGAATATCGATCAGAAGGGAAAAGCAGCTGAATGGCCACGCCATTGTCGCTGAGGCTGACGTTATGCTCGCGGATAGCTTTGCGGATGCTCATTTTAGGTAAGCCGGATTTTGATCGATTTCGTTCAATTTTTCGCAGTGGATGCCGGGGGTTTCGGGGGGGGCGGAGAGCCCCCTGAACCAGTCACGGTGGCACCTCGTCAGAGGGGTCGCTGTGTGTACTGGCTTAGGGGGTTATGAGTGTCTCAATTCAGAATTGCACGAAAAGAAGCCGTCATAAGGAAAAGGCTGTTATCTGATATAGGCTTGTTTAGTGCCACGGACAGGGAAAAAAGGCGGCTGTGGGCGGAAGTGCGATATGGCAGTGGCGTCATTGGTTACATGGGAATATGACTGAGGAATATGAAATTTTCAGGCTCCAGATGTACCGAAGCCCCGTGACAGAATCACAGGGCTTCGGTACTCTAATTCTCGCAGATACCTGCCAGGACCAGACGTGACAATCAAATCCTAGCAGGGCTGGCTAGAGTTGTCACTACCAGCTTAATACCATTCAACGACATTAAAATCATATCTGCACCTTAGACGCTCAGGTCTACGCCCCGGACTCCGGCAGGATAAACAGGCAAACGGTGGAAACGTAACTTAACCGCGAAAGAGTTAGGCTCTACCCCGTCTCGCAGTACGATAACTGGCACCTGATAAAACGAGCGAACAAGGCAGCAGTAAGCGGTGAAGTGTGATTGCTAAGGTCTGACACTTAACCCACACAATCAAACCTTTTGCAGGGTGAGAAAAACAAGAAGATAGCTAGACGAAGGTCGCTACGCTCCCCGTGATTTTTGTATACCCACCACGGGGGCATTAGGCTTAATTTTGCTTTAAAACTGGCATTGATACATAAGCCACTCGGACGCGCTCGATAAATTCCATTTTGATATCTCGTATTTTTGGATCTTTCTCTGATAACAAAGCATGATAAGCATCACGAAGGATTTTCCCTGCATCCCCTCGAGCACTCACGAGGATAGATGACACAACCTCGACCATACTTTCATAATCACGGTCAACAACTTGCACTGAAGCCTCCAGATAAGGTGTAAGCATTTATTTCTCATGTTATCGACTAGTAAACGAAAAAAATCAAAAAACTAATACCATCTGGCGGGCCAATTTTTTTGTATCTGAACCCGCCAAACGGGCTAATATACCTGTTACTCAGTTCCTGAGATGGCATCAATAATACTGATATACAACGTCTTTTGACGACATATTGGGGTAAAACGTGAGGGTGAATGCTGGCTGATATTCCGAGTGGACCTGACGGAACGAAATTTTCCCGGTTTTACGACATTTCAATTCCGGACGATATGACAGATGTCGAGATCCCGGGCTGGCTGGCCGACATTTTTCATGAAGCAGCTACAGAGCAACATCCTGATGTGAAACGAGTCTAATAAGGAATTTGTTCGTTCTTCCGGGTGTGTGGGGGAGGGCTCGCACTGCCGCCACAAACCGCTCCCACCATCCGCGCCGTCTGCGCCAAGCTTACCCATATAACCGTCAGATTCCCATTTCCCGCCAGCACCGCTGATAATCCCCCCCCCCCCGCAAAAAAAGCCAGTTTCCGACATCCACAAAAAAACCTCCATTTAACCATAGTAACTACCGTGATAGATTCTATGATTACTATAACTATTCTTATAAATGTCAGGCGGAGGGGTTATGAGTAACATTAAAAAATTAGCGATGGAGCTAAGTAGGAAAGAAACTGATTTTGCAGCATCTACATATGCATTTATGGAACGTCAAAAAAAAGATATGTCATCTATAAATATAGATGACATAGTCTCAAAAGAAGAACGGCCATTTTTTAATGAAAGGTTGGAGCACTACAGAAACATCTACAAAAAAAAATAATCAAAGCATTCGAAGTAAGTTGGGTAACCACCGTGGTAGACGATTTCTGATTTAACATAAGACCACTTTGCCCGCACCGCTGAAACGGCCTCAGCGCCGTTTTACGCCCTGAGCCATAAAACCCCATGTCTTCACCCGGCAAAACGCATCAGAATCGCGCTGATGCGTTTTGCGCACGTGCATGGTTATGCATCCAACTGACTTGCGGCTGATTTGAGAGAGATTTCACATCGAAGCCGTCAAAAGACGGTCCGATCACCTCATCGAAAACGGTGAACGGGTAAATAAATTTTTTTTATTTGGCCGTGAGGAATTGTCGGGGGGGGGTAGCGTGGAGAAGCCCTGACCAGGGGGTATTGGCAATTATTGTCAGCGTGCTGACGGTAATGACAAAACATTTCCTGTCCTACCGTTCACTTAGTCGCCACACGGTGCCAACATAATGGCAGTAAGTATCCTCCGGCAAAGCCGGGGTTTACCGGATTTAATTATCCTCACGCAGAACGGATATCTGGTATCGCTACCCTTCGGTTAGTTGCTGGTACTTCATGATTACTCGCTCATATTTGGTCGGAAGAGTAGGATATCTTATCAGCGGCTAACCTTCATTCCATCTATACCCAAGTAACTTCAAGATGCAGGATGGTAGTACTCCAACAACTTCCCCCTACCGCGGCCTTGGGTTCAGGCTTCAGCAACTTGAAGTATCATGGGTATACATGAACGAGCGTTGAACTTATTATCTGAACTCGCGCCATTCAATAAATCCACTTATTATCTGAATCATCGAGATTTCTATTAAGATATTTTACATCCTTATTTACATAAATGGATAGAAGTGAAACAATCACAATTAACACAAAACCAATAAACACTAACACACTTGCATTAATTATTGCAGATGATAGTTCTTCCCTGTATTCTTTTATTGTTTTTTTTCCAAAATCCCTTTCTCTATCCAATAATTTTGTTAACAAATCAAACATCATGCGCTGATTTTGTCTTCCTGGACCTGCAAGATATTCAATTGCTTCTTTGTGGTTATTCTCTAAAGCTAACCCAGCTGGCGTAAACAATGAATAAAACGCTTCATCTTCATGATTTATAATTTCATTTATATTAAAAATAATAGTCTCTGGGTAGTCATCATTTTTAATTCCATCAACCAATAATTTCCGATTCCGAATATAATAAGTCTTTTGTTCCAATAAGTTCCTCCATTCTTGGAGAGTGTTTTTCTTATTGAGAAATAGCACAGCGTTTCTTGATGATACACTCATGCTTCTAAAATTAGAACGCATATCCAATGTCAGCTCTACTCGCTTCATTGTTATACTTACTGTTTTAAACATTTCTTCTTTTTTTTGCCAAATATCAACCATTAAAAAACATATACCTAGCAGAAGAATTGCTAAGGAGAAACAAAAAAACAGAGATAATTTGCTTGAGAAATTCATTACCATCCTACTTTTGATAGTGTTGAGTGACACTATAGCTGTTGTTTTTAAAAAATAAAGCCACAGTTTTTTTGATAAGTAAGTATCCTACGGCAAAGCCGGAGGCTTTAGGGTGAGCGCCCAAAAGGCGCCGACAAACCATGAGCCGCCCGATGAGGCTGCTATACGCTCAGTTTCATTTGATAGTATAGTTCGGCTGATCCTCCCCACCATTAGTGGACACGCGGCTAAGTGAGTAAACTCTCAACCAGAGGTTGATTACTCATGACAAAACCAGCATCAACCAGCAAGAAGTTCCGTAAATAGTATACGCCGGAGTTCGCGATGAAGCCCTAAAACTGGCTGAACGCATCGGTGTCGCTGCTGCTGCCCGCTAACTCAGCCTGTATGAATCGCATCTTTATGCATGGCGCAGTAAACAACAACAGCAAATGACATCTTCAGAGCGAGAAAGCTAACTGGCCGCAGAGAATTCCCGCCTCAAGCGCCAACTGGCTGAGCGGGATGAGGAGCTGGCCATTCTCCAAAAGGCCGCGACATACTTTGCGAAGCGCCTGAAATGAAGTATGTCTTTATCGAAAAAAATCAGGCAAAGCTCAGCATCAAATCCATGTGCCTGGTGCTTCGGGTAGCCCGCAGCGGTTGGTATGTCTGGCGTTGTCGCCGCCATCAGGTCAGCTCGCGTCAGCGGTTCAGACTTGTCTGTGATGATGTCGTCAGTAAGGCATTCAATAATGCCAAACAGCGGTACGGTGCCACGAGACTGGCTGATGAGCTACCGGAATATAATGTGAAAACCATTGCTGCCAGCCTACGCCGTCAGGGGCTGCGGGCAAAAGCTGCCCGGAAGTTCAGTCCGGTCAGCTATCGGGAGCACGGCCTGCCTGTGTCTGAAAATCTTCTGAAGCAGGATTTCATCGCCAGCGGTCCAAATCAAAAATGGGTGGGAGATATCACGTATTTACGTACTGGGATTCTACGCCGTAACCGCCGAAATTTCCGTCAGGTCACTGACGGAAATTTCGGCGGTTACGGCGTAGAATCCCAGTTTCTGAAATAGAATGATTCGGGTGAACGAGAGCAGCCAAATCTCATACTTCATAAACCAATTTTAATCTTACAGATATTAGAGATTAGACGGAGATCACAACGGTGCAGTTCTATAACATTCATAATAAGATCTGCAGCATCGTTGGATTAAAATCCATTCCGTAAAAATATTTAGCTTCAAAAGCTAAACTTACGAATTTACTACAATCCAATCTTGCTCATTAAACACAGAAATTAAAATCAAATAAGTTACCAAGGGCAATATCATGAGAATAACTAAAAAACTTTACTTATTATTTTCACTACTATCATTCTGTTTGATATCTTCAGTTGCAGCATCAGTGGCAATAATGTTACAGTCAAACTCAGATTTTGATTACATTGAAAACAAAACAATACCATCATTAATTTCTTTATCAGAGATGAGAGCGAATGCGAATGAACTAATTATATGGATGTATCGCCATCATAATTCAGATCAAATTGAACGAAAAAAAACTGCAGAAAAAGAAATAACAGAAATAATAAGAAGAACAATTGCCGTAAACAACAATTACATTCACAATCAAACAAGCAATAGCAAAGAAAAAAAAGAACTAGAATCAGCAGCAATATATCTAAATAATATAAAAACAAACCTACCAACGTTTATTAATGAATCAACAAACGATAACAAGGATGCGTCACTCAATGAAATACTTGGTAATAATGGGATTGGGCAATCAGCCAGGAACTTAATAAGTACATACAATAACGCAATAAAGGAAAAAATAGATGTAGTTGATAAAATGGAGGATCATCATAAAGAAAAACATAAAAAAATGATGTATTTCATGCTAACAGCATCATTCGTAATAATTTTAATATTATCTATCTTATCCATTAAGATAATAAAAGGAATAAAAGAAAGGCTTGATTCTATAAAAAAAACAATGGAAGATTCAAATGAAAACATTGATCTAACATTAAGATCAAAGGAAGAACAAATGGATGAGATAGGACTTACAGCCAAAGCATTTAACAATCTGATGGATAAAATAATCTCTTCACTTTCATGTGTCAGTACATCATCTTATTCTGTAAGCTCTGCTTCTTCGCAAATATCTGCCGGAACAGAAGACTTATCATCCCGAACAGAACAACAAGCTGCTGCACTAGAACAGATAGCATCGAGCATGTCAGAGCTTAGTCATACAGTGGAGAAAACAGCTGAAAACACAAAATTTGCAAACGAACTATCACAGGATGCACTCACAATTTCAAATAAAAGCGCCAACGAGGCAAAAAGCATGTCAAAAACAATGTCAGATATAAAAGATAGCGCTGAAAAAGTTGCCCAGATAACCTCAATAATAGATGGGATTGCTTTCCAAACTAATATCCTTGCTCTTAATGCAGCAGTTGAAGCAGCAAGAGCAGGAGAACACGGAAAAGGATTTAATGTGGTTGCTGGAGAAGTTAGAAGATTAGCACAGGAATCATCATCTTCATCAAAAGAAATAAAATCCGTAATTGAAAGTGCAATGGTTCTATTTGAAGCCGGTGCAACAAAGTCAAAAAATGTGGAAGAGAACATGATAAAAATGAATGAATCAATAATTAAAATATCAAATATAGCAGGTGAAGTGTCTATCGCGTCTCATGAACAAAGCATGGGAATAAACCAGATCCATCAAGCCTTAAATCAAATGGATGACGTAACTCAACAAAACGCAGCGCTCGTAGAAGAAGCATCAGCTGCATCTAGAACATTGATGGATCAAGCGAAAAACCTTGATGATTTAGTGAAGGAGTTCACAATATAAATTAATACATTCAAGAAAAAAAATCCATTAATTTAAATATGGATAAAACTCAAATTTACAAAGCACAGAGCGTCTTGCAAAGGCGCCCTGTTACGCAAATAATCATACCCATGATACTTCAAATTTCTGGAGCCTGAACCTAAGGAAGGTGCGATTAATTCGATGGGAACCATTTTTTCGTCCTGTCATCGTATGGTAAATGAACAAAGAACCG
>NZ_CBFFRK010000161.1:0-8798 GCF_965644245.1 Erwinia sp. V71 | reverse complement strand
AGCGGGCATCGTGAAAAGTCTATGTCAAAGAAAGAGTTATGTTCTCATAATTGACGATTAAATCGCACCTTCCCTAACTGGCGTGCTTTTTCCAGATGCTGCGCAATATCTTCCTGTAATAACACGGTTGACGACGCAACCGGCGCACCGCAATAGTCGAAAATGCCGTGATCTATCTGGGTCTGCATCGCCTGCCGATAACCATGACGCTGCCAGGTGCCGCTGTCTGCCGCGCCGAGCGCCACCAGATGTACCGGAAGATGGCCTAACTTCTTCACCAGTTTCCCCTGCATATCATCGTCATACGCCCAGCCATTACAGAACACCCGGTCAATCCAGCCTTTCAGCAGACCGGGCAGCGACCACCAGTAAACCGGATACACCAGTACCAGCGCATCGGCGGCGGCGATTTTTTGCTGTTCGGCTACCACATCAGCCGGGATCGGTGCCTGTTTCTGAAACGCGGCCATATCGGCGGCATTGAAGCGCGGATCAAAGCCATTGCGCCGCAAATCATGTATCTGCGCACTGTGCCCTGCGTGCTGCTGCACGCCCGCCGCAATCTGCTGCGCCACGCGATGGGTGAGTGAATCAGCTAAGGGATGAGAAACAACAATATGTGCGTGCATAGAAAGCCCTCCAGCTTGCCTGCGGTTAACGGGAAGCGTAAGCTATATACCATTAGTAACTTACCTTTGGTATATAAGCATGTCAACAGCTGAAAAACGCACCCGCTTATCGCGTGAAGAACGCCATCAGCAATTACTGCAAATGGCATGGCAACTGATTCGGGAAGAAGGCACGGATGCCCTGACATTAGGCAGACTGGCGGAAAAAGCGGGTGTGACCAAACCCGTGGTTTACGATCACTTTGCAACACGTTCAGGGCTTTTTGCCGTACTTTATCAGCAATATGACCAGCGTCAGAACGCACTCATGGATGACGCGCTGGCCCGCAATGAAAACAGCCTGCAGGCCAGAGCACAGGTGATAGCCGGTGCCTATGTCGACTGTGTACAGCAACAGGGACGGGAAATTCCCGGCGTGATCGCCGCACTTGCCGGCACGCCGGAACTGGAGCAGGTAAAGCGTGATTACGAAACGGACTTTATCGCCAAATGCCGCGCACTGCTAGCTCCGTTTGCCACACATGGCACACTGGCAGACGCACCGTTATGGGCGATGCTCGGTGCAGCGGAAAGTTTATCGCGTGCTGCGGCCAGTGGCGCAATCAGCGCCGGGCAGGCAAAAGATGAACTGTATGGCATTATTGTCTCAATGGTGAAAAGAAGCGCCTGACCACTCGTCAGGCTCAGCATGAAACAATATCAGAGCCCTGATCGCTGACAATCACCCACCCATTATCGCGCGTCGCGCGCAGCTGCTGGTAGTAATGATACAGCTGCCCGGCAGAGAGTTGTGCAATCGCCGCGTCGGTTAATGGCGCGGCGAAATCCTGCTGCGCGCGCCACTGCGCACGGTAACGGGCAACCGGTTCAGCGGGTTCACTCAGCAAACTGGCCTGCAGGCTGGCGCGTTGTTGAGCGAACAACGCCTCATCCAGCGTGGCAATTTCGTCTGCCATGCCCTCAATAAACGCGTCGACGGATTGCAGAATGGCTGCCGTGCTATGCGTCGGTGACTGTACAGCAAACACGATGCCGCTGACGCCCGCCACCGCCTGAAAATGGCAGCTCACCACATAACCCAGGTTCTGCTCGATACGTAATTGCTGGAAAAACCGTGGCGCAAACACTGCCGCCAGCAGTCGCCAGGCCGCATGTTCGCTCGCGCTCTGCCCGCTAAGCGGGCAAAACAGCAGTACCGCGGCATCACGCCCCGCTACGGTGACGCTGTAACGTTTATGCGCAGACACTGGCGGCAGCACCGCCTGTAATGACGGATTTACTGGCGCGGGAAACAGTGTTAACAGTTGTGACAGCTGTTGCTGCAAGGCCTGATCGCCGCCATACAACGCCGCACACCATGGCAGCTGTGGCCACAGGCTGTCAGGCTGCTGCGCATCGCCATTGATGATCAGCGGTAACTGCTGCAGTAACGCCCGCACGGCTATCGCGGCACGCCACTGCTGCTGGTGTTGCTGATACTGGCGCACCGCCTGCTGATGACCGGCGACAGCCAGCACGCGGATCTGCTGCTGCAGTCGATCCAGAACAGAAAGCATCAGGTGCGGTTCTGCACTTAACGTCAGCAGCCAGCTGCCCTGCTCTGCGGCAAAACTCAGGCTGCCGCCAGCGTGCGCGCATTCAGCAACCAGACCACGCAGACCGTTACGCAGTTTTTCGCCCCAGAATTCCGACAACGGATAACCCGGCGCAGGCGACAGCAACAACACACTCTGCTCATGTTCACTGCGGTGATGCGGCAGCGGACAGCTCGCCTGCGGTAACTCGGGAGCGACGAGAGTTTCAGACAGCGGATAGAATTGCCAGTGTGGTTCCGCCGCAGGCCGCTCTCCGCCGCGCCACGGCGTTGCCGTCAGCGCCAGGCGGAAGCCTTGTGTCGCATAATCCGCGGCATCAGCCAGCGGGGAAATCCACAGCCGGGTCAGATTGCTGGCGGTAAGCTGCTCCAGCAGCGCCTGCCACGGCTGATAGAAATTGCTGTCCACCTGCTCTGGCGGAGGAAAACCAAACGCGCGAGCGCGTAGCTGATCGACCGGTGCCATCACGCGAAATTGCTGGCAGGCCAGCGCGGCATAATGCGTCAGTTGCGCCAGCCCGGCATCGGCCAGCCGATGCAGCCAGTGCAGGCAGAGCGCCTCAACCGGGCCGCACAGCGTTTGCTGCGCGCTGCTGAGCAGAAAATCGATGCTCAGGACAGTGCCCTGCGAACTGCAGTACAGCAGCTGCACCTCGGCCGACTCACAGTAATCCCGCGCCCTGAGTTCAGCCAGCAGACTGCCAGGCGCTTCATCGGTCAAAAAATGACGCAGTAACGTCAGTGATGCACGCTGCTGCCAGCCCGTTTTCGCCAGGCAGAAGGATAAACGCAGGCGCGGACTGGCGGCGGAACATAAGGAATAATGGCGCGCGTGCGCCAGCTGCAATGTTTCTGGCTTTTCATAACGTGGCAGAGGCGAAGCAAAACAGCCGCCATACTGCTGCGCAAGATGTGTCAGTTGCGCCAGCGACTGCGGCCCCTGCAGCCACAGCGTCAGTCGGTTGCCGGTGAAATGCTGCTGATGCCAGTCACGCAGCGCCTGCTGCAGTGCGCCGGTATCGTCGCCAAAGCGGGCGGCACTGCCGGTATGGAAACGCTGCATCGCCGCCGGAGAACGAAAGGCACAACGCGTGGCCGCCGCCGTCAGCGTGCCGCTATCACGGCTCAGCAACTGATATTCGGCATCAATCACCGCCACTTCCTGGCGGATCGTCTCTTCGGTCAGCCGCGGCTGTGCCAGCATATCCACCATGCGCGCCAGTCCGGCTTCCAGCTGCTGCGACCCGGCATCAAAGAACCAGGCGCAGTGATGATCGTCGGTCGTGGCATTCAGCCGCGCCTCGACCCGCTGCGCCCAGGCCATCAGCCGCGCATCGCCCTGATACTGCTCACCACCGGCGAAGACCAGATGTTCCAGCAGATGCGCCAGCCCCGGCCATTCAACGGGGGTCGCATGACTGCCGGCGTCAAGCTGGATCAGGGCCGCCGCACGTGACGCTGTCGGATCATGGCGCAGATGCACCTGTAACCCATTCGCCAGCGTCAGTGACAGCATCAGGACGGCTGTCCCATATAGATCAGCTGCGAATTGGCGCGGTTACGGAACTGCAGTTCACTGATCTGCATATTGGTGCAGTTTGCCTGCTCGCGCGCCGCGATAATTTTGCCGTGATGTGCAGACTTGCTGCATACCGGATCGGCATTATCGGCATTGCCGGTCAGCATAAACGCCTGGCAACGGCAGCCGCCAAAGTCTTTCTCTTTTTCGCTGCAGGAACGGCACGGCTCCGGCATCCAGTCATAACCGCGATACTTGTTAAAGCCGAACGAGTCATACCAGATATGCTGCAGATCATGCTCCAGCACCGACGGGAATTGCACCGGCAGCTGACGCGCACTGTGGCACGGCAGCGCCATCCCTTCCGGCGTCACGCTAAGGAAGATTGCCCCCCAGCCGCCCATACAGCCTTTTGGCCGCTCTTCGTAGTAGTCCGGGGTGACAAACAGCAGATTGGCGAGATTGCCCTTATCCGCCATCTTCGTGCGGTAGTGCTGCACCACCTCTTCCGCCCGCGCGATCTGCTCGCGCGTCGGCAGCAGCCCTTCACGATTAAGCTGCGCCCAGCCGTAGAACTGACAGGTTGCCAGTTCCACGTCATCGGCTTCCAGCTCAATACTGAGTTCGATAATGCAATCGATCTGCTCTATGTTGTGACGATGCAGCACAAAATTCAGCACCATCGGATAACCGTGCGCTTTAACCGCTTTCGCCATCTCCAGCTTCTGCTGGAAGGCTTTCGCATTACCGGCCAGCGCGGCATTCAGTGTTTCGTCACTGGCCTGGAAGCTGATCTGAATATGGTCCAGACCCGCATCTGCAAAAGTGTCGATTTTCTTCTGCGTCAGGCCAATGCCGGAGGTAATCAGGTTGGTGTAAAAGCCGAGATCGCGCGCCGCGCGGATCAGTTCCGCGAGGTCTTTGCGCACCAGCGGCTCACCACCGGAGAAACCGAGCTGCACCGCACCCATTTCACGTGCCTGTTCAAACACCTTAATCCACTGCGCCGTGGTCAGTTCCTTCTCCTGTTTGGCGAAATCCAGCGGATTAGAGCAGTAAGGGCACTGTAACGGGCAGCGGTAAGTCAGCTCCGCCAGCAGCCACAGTGGCGCTTTGACCGGCGGTTTAGGTGGGATCACGGTAGATTATCCATTTCTGTTCGCCAGCCTGGGCGAAAAATTCGACAACATCATCATCCACGCCACCCGCTTCCGGGAACTGCTGGTTCAGTGCGGTAATAATCGCGGCCACCGAGGCTTTACCATCCACCTGTTGCAGGATCAGCGCCGCGGTTTCATTCAGTTTTGCCATGCCTTCAGGATAGAGGATGACATGGCACTCCTGAGTCGGCTCCCACTGCAAGCGGTAACCACGACGGAAAACGGGGATTTGCTGAAGCTGAATGTCCATCACACTAAGCGTCCTGTATGCCACACCGCATCCTGCGTCACACTGTGGTACGGCGGGCGGTTAAGTTCATAGGCCATGGTCATTGCGTCCAGCATGCTCCACAGAATATCGAGTTTAAACTGCAGGATCTCCAGCATCCGCTGCTGCTTTTCCACCGTGTTGCAGTATTCCAGCGCCAGCTGCAGACCATGTTCAACATCGCGATTCGCCTGGCTAAGGCGGCTGCGGAAATAGTCATAGCCTTCCGCTTCAATCCATGGATAGTGCTGCGGCCAGCTGTCGAGGCGTGCCTGATGAATCTGCGGCGCGAACAGTTCGGTCAGTGAACTGCAGGCCGCTTCCTGCCACACCGCGCGACGGGCAAAATTCACATACGCATCGACGGCGAAACGCACGCCCGGCAGCACATGTTTTTCCGACAGCAGTTCCTCGCGATCCAGCCCCACCGCTTCTCCCAGACGCAGCCAGGCTTCGATGCCCCCTTCGCTGCTGCCATAACCATCATGGTCGAGAATACGCTGCACCCATTTACGACGGGTATCCGGGTCCGGGCAGTTGGCCATAATCGCGGCATCTTTCAGCGGGATACTGGTCTGATAATAGAAGCGGTTCGCCACCCAGCCCTGAATCTGTTCGCGCGTCGCCTGGCCGTTATGCATGGCGATATGGTATGGATGATAGATGTGGTAGTAGCTGCCTCTGGCACGCAGCGCCTGCTCAAATTGCTCAGGCGTCAGCAGCACGGCGGATGATGTGTTATTCATCTTATGTGACCTACAGTTCGATTTGCATCCCATCCCAGCTGACTTCAATACCCTGCTCAGTCAGCGCCTGGCGCTCCGCAGAGTCTTCATTAAGGATAGGATTGGTATTATTAATATGGATAAGTATTTTGCGTTCCGCAGGCAGCGACGCCAGCAGCGCCATCAGTCCCTGCTTCTCGGCCAGCGCCAGGTGGCCCATATCCTTGCCAGTGTTACGCCCGACGCCCGCAGCTGCCAGCTCGTTATCACGCCACAGCGTGCCATCAATCAGCAGACAATCGGCGCGCTGCAGCCAGGCCATCAGCGTCTCATCCGGCTCGCCCAGCCCCGGGGCATACAGCAGCGTTCGGCCCGTGCGGCGGTCTTCGATAAACAGCGCCACATTGTGGCCCGGCAGCGGCTTACCACGATATTGTGAATACGGTGGCGCATTGCTGAGCAGCGGGATGGCGGTAAAGGTCAGCGCCGGACACACCGCGACCTGGAAGGGTTCGCCCGGCGTGATGGCATGGTGCACCAGGCCGCCATTCCAGTGGGACAGCATGGTAAACACCGGAAAACCGCTGGTCAGATCCTGATGTACTTCCGGCGTACACCACACCTGATGCGGGCAGCCTTCACGTAAATTGAGCAAGCCTGCGCTATGGTCGATCTGGCTGTCGGTAAGAATAATCGAACCAATCGCCGTGCCGCGCAGCACGTCATGCTTGATCAATGCAGGTGTGGCAGCGATCTGCTGACTGATATCCGGCGAGGCATTACACAACACCCAGTCAACACCATCATCACTGATAGCAATCGACGATTGTGTACGTCGGCTGGCCTTAATGGTGCCGTTACGTACGCCCTGACAGTTAGGACAGTTACAGTTCCACTGCGGAAAACCGCCGCCCGCCGCGGAACCTAAAACGTTAATCTGCATAGCAAAACCAGTGAAGGGGAAAGAAAATGCCCACAGCAGGCTGCGGGCATCGGTATTAACGGTTAGAAATGTACAGAGTCACTTCTAAGCCAAGACGTAAATCAACAAATGCAGGTTTAGTCCAGGTTTTCATACTTCCACTCCTCTTTCTGGTTATTAACAAAGCCGCAGATGAATAATTGCGGCAGACAAACTATTTGTTGTCAAATTATTGCTGTTTTGCGGCGCAGATGTTACTCCTTAAAACGAACCAAATGAACCATTTCTTTATTGGGGTTATTGGTTCGTCGCCTCCTCTACCAGCTGCGTGACAGCACATTCAGCCAGTTGCGCCAGGCAATATTTTCGATCAGTTGCTGCGAATAGCCCGCACCACGCATTGCCGCCATCAGGCGTGGCAGCCCGGCGACATCACACAGCGCAGCGGGAACCGAGACACCATCAAAGTCAGAACCGAATCCCACCCCCTCCTCGCCCAGCTTCTCCAGCAGGTAATCGAGGTGGCGGATAATGTCGCTGAGTGGCGTATCGCTATCCCGTTTGCCATCTGCGCGCAGAAAGGCATTGCCGAAATTGACGCCGACAAAACCGCGACTTTCGCCAATCGCCGCAAGCTGTTTATCGGTCAGATTGCGTGGCTGCGGGCATAACGCATGGGCATTGGAATGGGTGGCGACCAGCGGCGCCGTGCTGTGCTGCGCCACCTGCCAGAAGGCTTTTTCATTCATATGCGACAGATCGATCAGGATCTTTTTGCGGTTGCAGGCGTGCAGCAGCGCCACGCCCGCCGCCGTTAGCCCGTCACCACTGTCTGGCGAAGCTGGAAATGAACCGGTGACGCCATAGCCAAACTGATTCGGGTTATTCCACAGCGGACCAATGCTGCGCAGACCGGCCTGATAAAGTGCATCCAGCTGTTCGGCTGAGCCATCGAGAGCTTCAGCACCTTCAATATGCAGCACCATCGCCAGGATATTCTGCTCAATACAGTCGGTAATCTGCCGGGCATTGCGACAAATCTTTGCCCGCCCGGCGGAATGGGCTTCAATTTGTTGCAGTAAAGCGATTTGCTCATGGGTGATGGCCAGCGGGTCGTGCGGCTGGGCGGGTGCGTCAGGTTTGAGTTGCGGCATTAGCGAACCGGGCGGAACAAAGACGGCAAACAGACCGCCAGCAAAGCCGCCGAGCTGCATACGCGCCAGATCCAGCTGCCCGTCCAGCTGCTGGTGCAGAAAACGATCAACTGCGTCTGGCGCATCATCGAGCCACAGACGCAGCAGCAGATCGTTATGGCCGTCGAAGACGGGTGTTAACCGGGAAAATGGCGTATGACTTATGCCGCCCACAATTCATCTCGTTATCAAGCTAGCTAATATCTGAGGACGAATGTTAGCAGATTGTTGTACTGGTGTACCGTATTGTGTTCCAGATTATGGCTGAATGATTGTTAAAATTTTTAACTTCAGCCTGCAGTAATTGTTCAATAAAACAACCAACCGGTCATATAATAGTCTGCAGCTATTTTATTTATTGATGCTCACGCCATACCGGTAAAAGGTCTGGAAACCCTTCAATATGGATAGGCTGACGGTAAGTGCGATAACCCAAACGCTTAAATAAAGCCTGTGTAGCTGGTGTTGTGCATTCAGCGTAACATGCTGCTCTGTTGCTATTCAGCAGAGTATTCAATTCTTCGAGCAGACCTGTAGCAACCCCTTTTCGACGGTGTGAATATTTAACTGCAATTAGAAATATATAATAATGACCAGGCGTGGTGGGATGATAATGATCAAGTCCACGGAGAAGAAAGGATACTCTCGCATAATCAGCACCGCATTCCTTACGCAACTGGCTATGGAAGGTGCGATTTAATCATTCAAAGTTCTGCGCGAATTCAGATAATAAGTGCAACGCTTGGTCATGTGGATGGAGGGACGGTTAGCTACCGATAAGCTATCCT
>NZ_CBFFRK010000160.1:0-9129 GCF_965644245.1 Erwinia sp. V71 | reverse complement strand
CCCGGCTGATCGAAGAGATGCGAAACTGTGATCGAACTTCGATGCCAATCCGTGATCGTTCAGAGCGGAATACGCACACTGGCGCTGTCTGCCGCGGTTACACCGCTGGATCAACAGGCACCGGGTTATTACCGTATGACATTAGGCAAACTGCGCATCACCGCCGTCTCTGATGGCACGGTGACCGTACCGCTGGATAAATTACTGACCCACATTTCGCCGCAACAGCTGAAAGAGCGTATGGCCAGTGATGCCATGACGCCACAGGCAGAAACCTCGATTAACGCCTTTGTGATCGACAACGGTCAGCAGCAGGTGCTGGTGGATGCCGGTGCGGGCGATCTGTTTGGTCATAACGGCGGCCATCTGCTGGAGAACCTCGCGGCAGCAGGTTATCCGGCGGACAGCATCGATGCCGTGCTGTTAACCCATGTACATGCTGACCACTCCGGCGGCGTATCACGCAATGGCAAGCCCGCCTTCCCACATGCGCGTGTGTATGTGGCACAGCAGGATATCGATTTCTGGTTAACCCCCGCAAACAGCAGCAAAGTGGAAGCCAGCCAGCGCCACACCTTTGCAGAATCGGAACAAACACTGCGCCCGGTGATAGCGGCCGGACAGCTGGTCACCTTTACCCCACCCGCCACCGTATTTGCCGGAATAAAAGCCGTGCCTGCCGCCGGACATACACCAGGCAGCGTACTGTATGAAATCGAAAGCGATGGCCAGAAGCTGGTGCTGTGGGGGGATATTATTCATGCCAAAGCGGTGCAGATGCCTGACCCGCATGTGGCGATCCACTTTGATGTTAATCAGGCACAGGCCGTGCAGACACGTGAAAAAGTGCTGGCACAGGCGGCACAGCAGGGTTACTGGGTCGCGGCGGCCCATATCGCCTTTCCTGGACTGGGACATGTGCAAAAGGAGGGTAGCGGCTACCGCTGGGTCGCGGCAAATTACACCACTCAGCTGGCGCATTAATCTCATCCCTCTCTGGCAGGCATAAAAAAACCCGCGGGCTTTCACCTGCGGGTTTTCTGCTGTCAGTACCGGTTTATCAGCCGATAAATTCCAGACCTTTCATATACGGGCGCAACACTTCCGGCACCTGGATACGACCATCAGCCTGCTGATAGTTTTCCAGTACCGCGACCAGCGTACGGCCCACAGCCAGACCAGAACCGTTCAGGGTATGTACCAGACGCGGTTTCTTGTCCGTTTTGCTGCGGCAGCGCGCCTGCATACGGCGAGCCTGGAAATCCCACATATTGGAGCAGGAAGAGATTTCACGGTAAGTGTCCTGCGCAGGCAGCCACACTTCCAGGTCGTAGGTTTTGGTTGCACCAAAGCCCATGTCGCCAGTGCACAGCAGCACTTTACGGTATGGCAGGTTCAGCAACTGCAGCACTTTCTCCGCATGTCCTACCAGCTCTTCCAGTGCGCCCATGGAATCTTCCGGGCGCACGATGTGCACCATTTCCACTTTATCAAACTGGTGCATACGGATCAGACCACGGGTATCACGACCGTAAGATCCCGCTTCAGAGCGGAAACATGGCGTATGCGCGGTCATCTTCAGCGGCAGTGATTCTTCTTCCAGAATCTCGTCGCGTACCAGGTTGGTCAGCGGCACTTCAGACGTCGGGATCAGGCCATAGCTGCTGGTTTCTGCCTCTTCCGCCAGCGGGCGGGTGTGGAACAGGTCTTCGCCAAATTTCGGCAACTGACCCGTACCAAACAGAGACGCCTGGTTGACCAGGTACGGTACAGCAGTTTCCAGATAACCGTGCTGCTCAGTATGCAGGTCGAGCATAAACTGGCTCAGGGCACGGTGCATCAGGGCGATCTGCCCCTGCATTACGACAAAACGTGCACCGGTCAGTTTCGCGCCAGCGGCGAAATCCAGTCCGCGCGCCATCTCACCCAGTTCAACGTGGTCACGTACCGGGAAATCGAACTTGCGTGGTTCACCCCAGCGGCTGATTTCCTGATTCTCGCTGTCGTCTTTGCCCAGCGGGACTTCATCGGCTGGCAGGTTAGGCATGGTCAGCGCATAGTCACGAATGGTGTTCTGCAACTCGTCCAGTTCAGACTTAGCAGCGTCCAGACGTTCGCCGAGCGCGTTCACTTCCAGACGCAACGACTCGATATCTTCCCCGCGCGCTTTTGCCTGACCGATGGATTTGGATCGGGAATTACGCTCAGCCTGCAGACTTTCGGTTTCGACCTGCAGCACTTTACGACGCTCTTCGAGGGAGCGCAGTTGTTCCACATCCAGTTTAAATCCTCGGCGTGCCAGTTTTTCAGCGACTGCGTCTGGCTCGTTACGCAGCAGATTGGGATCGAGCATGCTTATCCTGTGCTTATTGTGGTTGAGTAAACGATAGAAGGGACGCATCCACACCTGTGGCGAATGCGTTGAATTCCTTGAGATACAACCTTACCGCAACGCCTGAATCAGCGGTAGCGTTTTGTCGGGCTATTTTGATCCTGTTCAGTTAGCCAGGCGAGCTTTTCACCAATTTTGCCTTCCAGACCCCGTGAAGTCGGCTGGTAGTAACGCGTGGCGGCCATTTGTGGCGGGAAATAGTTCTCACCGGCGGCATAGGCATTGGGTTCATCATGCGCATAGCGATACTCGGCGCCCAGCCCCATCTCTTTCATCAGCTTCGTCGGCGCATTACGCAAATGCTCCGGCACATCATAATCCGGGCTTTCACGCGCGTCGCGCATCGCTGCTTTAAACGCGGTGTATACCGCATTACTCTTCGGCGCACAGGCCAGATAGACAATCGCCTGGGCGATGGCGCGTTCACCTTCTGCCGGGCCAACACGGGTAAAACAGTCCCAGGCGGCAATCGCCACCTGCATACCGCGCGGATCAGCATTGCCGACATCTTCGGAAGCAATCGCCAGCAAACGGCGCGCCACATACAGCGGGTCGCCGCCAGCGGTGATAATACGCGCATACCAGTACAATGCGGCGTCCGGCGCGGAACCGCGTACTGATTTATGCAACGCAGAAATCAAATCGTAATAGCGGTTGCCCTTGTTATCGAAGCGTGCGCTGCGCTCACCGGATACCTCATTCAGCAACTGTGGTGTGAGTACCCGCTGACCGGCGGCATCGCTTTCGGCCATATCGGCCATCATTTCCAGCGTATTCAGGGCCCGGCGCGCATCACCGTTCACCAGCTCGGCGATCATCGCGCGGGTATTGTCCGGCAGGACGATATCCTGCTGACCGTAACCGCGCTCTTTATCGCTCATCGCCTGCTGCAACACCTGTTCAATATCAGCATTGGTCAGCGATTTCAGCAGATAGACGCGCGCCCGCGACAGCAGTGCAGAATTCAGTTCGAAGGAGGGATTCTCGGTGGTCGCACCGATAAAGGTAATGGTGCCATCTTCAATATGCGGCAGAAAAGCATCCTGCTGGCTCTTGTTGAAGCGATGCACCTCATCGACAAACAGAATCGTGCGGCGACCCGCGTTGCGGTTCTGGCGTGCCCGCTCAATCGCCTCACGAATCTCTTTTACACCGGACGTCACCGCGGAGATACGCTCCACATCGGCCTGGCCATAATGACCAATAATCTCCGCCAGCGTGGTTTTCCCTGTCCCTGGCGGTCCCCATAAAATCATCGAGTGCAGATGGCCCGCTTCAATGGCGCGCGGCAACGGTTTGCCTGGCGCCAGCAGATGCTGCTGCCCGATATATTGCGCCAGCGTCGCTGGCCGCATGCGCGCGGCCAGTGGCTGAAACTCGTTATGGGAAAAATCCAGAGACAGATTACTCACTTACACCTCACTGACGCTGATCGTCAACCGTCACGCCTTTTGGCGGGGTAAAGGTAAACTTATCCGCACTTAGCGTGCCATTTTGCTGCGCCTTCAGGCTGTAGGAACTGCGCTGACCATCCTGTTCCACCGCGCTGAACTGGTTAATCGTTCCCGCCGTGGACACATTGATGGTGAACTGTTTCAGGTTGCCCGCCGGATTTTTCGGCGTCAGCTCGAAGCTGTCACCCTGCTGTTTAATATTGTACTGCTGCCAGTCGCTCGCCTGGTTACGCGCAATCAGCATAAACGGCGTGTTGCTGGTGGCATCTTTCAGCCAGCTGGCGCTCACCTGCTCGACAAACGGATTATAGAACCACAGGGTTTTACCGTCAGAGATCAGCACGCTTTCATCCGGCGCGGTCATGTGCCAGTTAAACAGGTTCGGGCGCTGTACCCACAGTTCACCTTCGCCATCCTGTACCGAGGAACCACTGGCATCGGTCACTTTCTGCGTGAAACTGGCGTGGAAGCTTTTCACTTTACCCAGACGTTGCTGCAAATCACCGGAAGCATCCGCCAGTACGCTGGCTGAAGTCAGCGCGCTCAGCAGGCAGCAGGAAAGTAATAGTTTTTTCATTACAACAGATTCCTTTTTAAACAACGTTCAACGGGCCAGGCAAGCCTGGCCCGTCCTGGGTATTAAGACAGCGGAAAATGCGCTTTATTACATATCATGTGATGGCGGAGCCAGAACCTCACGGTTACCGTTGTGACCCGGTGCCGAGACAATCCCCTGCATTTCCATCTGCTCAATGATACGTGCCGCACGGTTATAGCCGATACGGAACTGGCGCTGCACACCGGAAATAGACGCGCGACGTTTATCCACCACAAACGCCACCGCCTGGTCGAACAGCGGGTCCAGCTCGTCATCGCCTTCAAGGCCGAGACTGCCGTTTTCGCTATCCTCACCCGCCGTGATGCTGTCGATATACTGTGGACGACCGCGCGCTTTCCAGTCCTGCACCACAGCGTGGACTTCTTCATCACGCACAAACGCGCCATGGACACGCACCGGCATTGACGAGTTCGGCGGCATATACAACATATCACCCATACCGAGCAGCGATTCTGCGCCACCCTGATCGAGAATGGTACGTGAGTCAATTTTACTGGAGACAGTGAAGGCAATACGCGTCGGGATATTGGCCTTAATCAGACCCGTAATCACATCCACCGACGGACGCTGAGTCGCCAGCACCAGGTGAATACCCGCAGCACGCGCTTTCTGCGCCAGACGAGCGATCAGCTCTTCCACTTTCTTACCGACCGCCATCATCAGGTCAGCGAACTCATCGACCATCACCACGATATACGGCAGTTTTTCCAGCACTGGCGGCGTGGTATCCATACTGTCGCCGGGCTTCCAGAACGGATCGGGAATAGGTCGGCCCATCGCTTCTGCCTGTTTCACTTTCTCGTTGTAACCGGCAAGGTTACGCACGCCAAGCGCTGACATCAGCTTATAGCGACGCTCCATTTCACCCACACTCCAGCGCAGCGCATTGGCGGCATCTTTCATATCGGTGACCACTTCGGTCAGCAGATGCGGAATACCTTCGTAAACCGACAGCTCCAGCATTTTCGGGTCAATCATAATAAAGCGCACATCTTCTGGCGTCGCTTTA
Organism: Erwinia sp. V71; assembly: GCF_965644245.1. Lineage (NCBI taxonomy): Bacteria > Pseudomonadati > Pseudomonadota > Gammaproteobacteria > Enterobacterales > Erwiniaceae > Erwinia > Erwinia sp. V71. Next base: position 3,655 of record NZ_CBFFRK010000160.1, on the reverse strand, counting down.
TACAACATACTGATAATCATGGCGTTAACGCCGACCGACTTACCGGAACCGGTCGTACCGGCCACCAGCAGGTGCGGCATCTTCGCCAGGTCCGCCACTACTGGCTGACCGGAAATATCTTTCCCCAGCACCACCGACAGCGGCGATGGATTATCGCGGAATTTAGCGCAGTCCAGCACTTCACGCAGGTACACCGTCTGACGATGCTTATTCGGCAGCTCAAGACCGACATAAGGTTTACCCGGAATAACCTCCACCACACGCACCGCCACCGCGGAGAGTGAACGCGCAAGGTCACGCGACAGGTTAGAGATACGCGCCGCTTTCACCCCTGGCGCCAGATCCAGTTCGTAACGTGTAATCACCGGACCAGGCGAGGTGCCAACCACTTCCGCTTTCACCCGGTAATCCGCCAGACGCGCTTCCACCAGGCGTGCGGTCTGTTCAAGCGCGAACATATCCACCGGCTCTTCTTCTTCCGGTGGTGATGTCAGCAGGTCGAGTGTCGGTAATGGCGTCGCCGGTTTCTGCAGTGGCTGCTCATGACGCATCAGGAACGGATGGATCAGGCTGTCAGCTTTCGGCTGCTGCGGCTGGGCCGGAGCGGCACTCTGCTGTGCAGCGAACGCCTGCGGAGCTGTCTCATGCTGCTGCGCAGCAAAAGGTTGTTGTGGTTCAGCAGGTTGCTGCTGCGCATACACCGGCTGGGACGTACTGACCTGAGGTGCTGCAGACGCGGCCTGCTGCCAGCTGGCGGCAGACTGTGGCTGATACGGCGGCTCATCGTCTTCAGCGACCGCATCCAGGGTAAACAACGGCTCAGCTGGGCCATCATCCACCAGTTGCTCCATCGGCGAGAATTCGAACGCCGCGGACGTGTCGAGGTTAAAGGTCGGGCCGTCATCGTCGTCAGTCTGCTCACTATAGCGTTGCTGCTGTTGCTCGGCGAACTGACGCGCCAGCATCGCCTGTTGCAGCGCCTCTTCATCCTCTTCTTCCGCCGCAAAGTCAGAGCCATAACGCTGCTGCTGTTGCGCCATAAAGGCTTCACGCAGATACGCTTCGGCAATCTGTGATGCTTCGTCATCATCAACAGCATCAGTGGCGTTCTGACTGAGTTGCTCCTGCTGGCGCAGTTGCTCTTCTCTCGCCTTCTCTTCCGCCATACGCTGCGATGGCAGCTTGATGCCATAAGACGCCAGCTCACGACGCGTCGGCAGCCTGACCGGGTTCGGTCGCGGCAGTTCCGGACCAATACCCTGTTTCACCTGCGGATTACCATCAGTATCGCTGACCGCACTGAACACTGGCATAAATGGCGCAGCAGCACCTGCCACCTGGCCTGCCGCCGCCAGCGGATCATCTTGCGCGGGCATAAAATCAAACGGTGAAGGCGCTGCGGACGGCATATCACGCCAGTTGCCCAGCTGCGGCCCCTCGTCTTCATCAGCCACAGGCTGCACCGGCGCCGGGGTTTCCTGTGGCATTTCAAAGCGGTACAGCGGCGGTGAAGCAGGCGGTGCTTCAGGCTGAAGCGCTGCATCCGTCATCGCTGACGCAGCCTGCTGCGTCGGTGCCGGCGCAGCGGCAAAAGGATCATCCTGCTCAACGGACGGCGTCACAGGTACAGCTGTCTCCGGCGCAGTAAACTGCACTGGCGGCGGATTCTGCACAGCGGTGTTGGCTGCTGCACTGGCTGACGCAGCAGCGCTGGCCGCAGCAACCGCGCTGGCGGTAGCAGCAGGTCTGGCGAACAGTGGGTCCTGCTCAGCATCATCCTGCTCATCAGCAAACATTTTCTTCGGCTTCGCCAGCAACACATCATCGTCATCGCTGTCCACCGGCGTGGTTTTCAGCAATGGCGCTTCCTGCGGCTCATCGTCTTCTTCATGCCACTCGTCGTCGCGGCGTGAGCGATTGCTGGCAAACGTCAGCACGCCCATCACCACACCGCCAATTTTTTCTGCGATCGTCAGCCACGACCAGCCGGTATACAGGGTTAAACCCGCCGCCCAGACGCACAGCAGGGTTAACGTGCCACCCGCGCCGCTAAAATACGGCGCCATCGCATTACTGACCAGGCTGCCAATCACACCGCCGGACGCGAAATACCAGATATCGTCGGCGTTAATCGCCGCCAGGCCGCAGGTGGTAATCACCAGTGCCAGCACGCCAATCAGACGCAGGGCCACCGCAAAGTAGTCGATGTAATCCCGCTCATCGCGCTGACGGAAGGTAATCCAGCACAAGCCAAGAATGACCGGAGGAATGGCGTAGGCCATCACACCAAAAATGAACAGCAGGGTATCTGCCAGCCAGGCGCCAACGGTGCCGCCCAGATTGTGGATAGGTTCATGCCAGGCGGTCTGTGACCAGCTGGGATCGGAGGCATTGAAGCTCAGCAAAGCCACCATCAGGTAGACGGCGAAAAGAGCAACAATGATCAGCAGCGCTTCAAGCAGACGACGTCCGCTACTAAGCGGCTGCAGGGATACTTCTTTGTCTTCTGTATATTCCTGGCTCAAGAGGACTCTCCAGGTGCCTGTAAACTTGGAAGGCAACAGCGTCGGGCCTTCCCGACGCTGAACCTGTATGAATTCACAGGAGTGTACCGAACTCTGTCAGGTTTTGCACCTGCCCTGTGTTAACGCGTTTTAATGACTAAACGGTTACTTTGTTTCACTTCTTCCATGACCACATAAGTACGGGTATCGTTCACGCCAGGCAGTCGCAGCAAGGTTTCACCCAGCAATTTGCGATACGCTGACATGTCTGGCACACGCGTTTTCAACAGATAGTCGAAGTCGCCGGAAACAAGGTGACACTCTTGAGTTTCCTCAAGTTTTTGCACGGCGGCGTTAAATTGTTCAAACACATCGGGCGCGCCACGATTCAGAGTAATCTCAACGAACACCAGCAGTGATGCATCCAGATAGTGTGGATTCAGCAGTGCGGTATAGCCAAGAATAAAACCCTGTCGTTCCAGACGACGTACACGCTCAAGACACGGCGTTGGCGATAAGCCAACACGCTTGGAAAGTTCGACGTTAGAAATACGTCCATCCTTCTGCAGTTCATTCAGGATGTTACGGTCAATTCTGTCGAGGTCTTTTCCGGGGCGTTTTTTATTGTCTACCATTATTATTGTCTCTCTTAATTCCTTCCCTTAACCTGCCGCACCCTGCAAAACATCATTGTTGCAGGGTTGTCTGAAGTGAAGACTTGAGTCTGTTGCTGATTCTAAGCGCCATCTGTATGACGCATGTTGTCTGTCCACACCATGCGTCATGACCAATGACAGACTGAGTTTATTCGGAGAATGACACCAGTTCCGGGGTGAAACCCCGCAGTGCTGCCCTAAATACCCTCTGCTTCCTACAATGTTTTCGCAAAAGCACAGCCGATTGTCAAAGTAAAACACACAAAATCAGTACAACATGCCAAAACGCCCGCTGCGTGACTGTTTTTTAATGACAATTTTGCCTTTTTTGACTACTTACGCGGCGGTTTTCTGCTCATTTTTCCTGCGATTAATCCTGGACTGGTGATCCATCGGTAAAATCTCTTACACCGATTGCTAAGGAAGGTGCGATTTAATCGTCAATTATGAGAACATAACTCTTTCTTTGACATAGACTTTTCACGATGCCCGCTC